>JACCVL010000113.1 GCA_013698185.1 Nocardioidaceae bacterium | reverse complement strand
CCGATTCCATGACCGTCTCGGCGTGCTTGGTGACCGGGCTGGCGATGGCGGCGATGTCGACGGCCTGGAAGTCCTCCTTGTGCAGCTTGGCGACGGGGGCCTGTCCGATGACGGCAAGCAGCGGCACTGAGTCACCCAGCGCGGAGTAGAGGCCGGTGATCGTGTCGGTGCCCCCCGGGCCGCTGGTGGCCAGGCACAACCCGATGTTGCCCGGGGTGGCCCGGCTGTAGCCCTCAGCCATGTGCACCGCGCCCTCGACGTGGCGCCC
Source organism: Nocardioidaceae bacterium (assembly GCA_013698185.1). Lineage (GTDB taxonomy): Bacteria > Actinomycetota > Actinomycetes > Propionibacteriales > Nocardioidaceae > JACCVL01. Next base: position 1,988 of record JACCVL010000113.1, on the reverse strand, counting down.
GAGGTAGTGGGTGATCGTCTCTCGGCGCAGCATCGCGTTGTACATCGGGTTGATCGCTGCTCCGGGGACCCCGAAGGCACAGCGGATGCCCTCCCGCTCCAGGATCAACACGGCGGCATCGACGGCGCGCATCCGGGCCATGACTTAGGCCTCCTCGGTCTGGGTGGCGGACGAGCGGCCCGACAGCTGCTCGACGAGCAGGAGCAGGGCACTGTGGTCGAGGTCGCCGTGGCCCTGCGCGCGCAGCGCGCTCACCAGGTCGGCGACGTGCGCACCGAGCGGGATCGCGACGCCGGCCTCTCGGGCCGACGCCGTGACGATGCCCATGTCCTTGTGGTGCAGGTCGACCCGGAACCCGGGCTCGAAGGTGCGGGCGAGCATTCCGGTCGCCTTGCCAGCCAGGACCGCGCTGCCGGCTAGCCCGCCGCCGAGAACCTCGATGGCGGCCTCGGTGTCCACCCCCTGCGCCTCGAGGAACACGATGGCCTCGGCCAGCAGCTCGAGGTGGCCGGCGACCATGAGCTGGTTCGCGGCCTTGACCGTCTGCCCTGACCCGGCCGGCCCGACGTGGACCACGGTCGACCCCATCGCCTCCAGCAGCGGACGCACGGCCTCGACGTCGGCGTCGGCGCCGCCCACCATGATCGACAGCTTGGCCTCGACCGCGCCAGCCTGACCCCCGCTCACCGGCGCGTCGATCACCTGCAACTCGCGCTCGGAGCCGGCCTCGGCCAGCTGTCGGGCGACATCGGGCCGGATCGTCGAGCAGTCAATGTGGACGGTGCCGGGCTCGGCATTGCGATAGATGCCGTCGTCGCCGTACGCAATGCCCTCGACGTCGGGGCTGTCGGGGACCATGGTGATGACCACCTCCGCCTCCTTCACCGCCTCGACCACGGTGTCGGCGCCGCGACCACCGTGCTCGACGAGGCGCTCGACCGCGTCGCGGCCGTGGTTCACGCCGATCACGTCGTGGCCGGCATCCACGAGGTGGAACGCCATTGGCTCGCCCATGATGCCGAGCCCGATGAATGCGATTGTCGTCATGTCTGTCCCTCTTGAAGCCTCGATCGGTGGTCGCTCAGGTCAGGTGGTGGCAGCTCGCCGCTCCCGCGGTAGCCAGCCGAGGCTTTCCTCGGTGCTGGTGCTGGGGGTGTACTCCAGGCCGACCCAGCCCGAGTAGCCCGCGCGCTCCAACTCACGCAGGTGGTGGTCCAGGTCGAGCTCGCCGGTGCCCGGCTCGTGGCGGCCGGGAGCGTCGGCAATCTGCACGTGAGCGATGTGTTCGGCGTGCTGCGAGACCACGGCGGCGATGTCGTCACCGTTGACGGCCAGGTGGTACAGGTCTGCCAGCAGCCGCACGTTGTCGACCCCGGCGTCTGCGTGCACGCGTTCGATCACCGTCATGACGTCGGCCGCTGTCAGCAGCGGATAGCGCGGCGACCCGCTGACCGGCTCCACCAGCACGACGGCGCCGGCCCGGCCCGCAGTCTCCGCGGCGTGGACCAGGTTGGCCGCCGCGAGATCGTCCTGCTCCTCAGCGGTGGACTCGTCCAGGCGGTTGCCGTAGAGAGCGTTGAACGCTCCGGTGCCGAGCTGATCGGCGATGCCGACCGCGATCTCGACGCTGTCGTGGAACTCGTGGGAGCGCCCGGGCCACGACATCAGGCCCCGGTCCCCGTCGGGCATGTCTCCGGCTGCGAAGTTCAGTCCCACCAGGCGTACGCCCGCGTCTTTCACCGCCGCCACAAAACGATCCACCTCGGCGTCAGCCGGTGCCGCCGAGGAGAACGGCCACCAGAACTCCACCGCGTCGAAACCGGCGGCCTTTGCCGCCGCTGGTCGCTCGAGCAGCGGCAGCTCGGTGAAGAGAATCGAACAGTTGATGAGATACGGACGGCCATGCTCCACGTCAGACCTCCACCATACGGAATCAAATATCTGCTGAGTGGAAGTTACCGGCCTTCTGACCATCGGTCAAAGGGGCG
>JACCVL010000085.1 GCA_013698185.1 Nocardioidaceae bacterium | reverse complement strand
CCCGTGGACCGTGCCGCAGACATCGGGGCCGTCGTCCCGGGGCATGCCCCAGCCGACGGTGCACCCGACCTCCCGATTGGCGTCGCGCCCGCCTCGGGGCCCCGCGTCATGCGCCGTCGGCTGGGCTCGGGCCCGATGTCGCCGGTGAAGCTCGCCTCCGGCTGCGACCGACGGTGCTCGTTCTGTGCAATCCCGGCGTTTCGTGGCGCGTTCGTGTCCCGCCGGCCCGCAGAGGTGCTCACCGACGTTCGGTGGCTGGCCGGGCAGGGTGTTCGCGAGGTGTTCCTGGTCAGCGAGAACACCACCTCCTACGGCAAGGACCTCGGGGACCTGCGCCTGCTGGAGCAGCTGCTGCCCGAGCTGGCTGCCGTGGACGGCATCGACCGCGTCCGGGTGTCGTACCTGCAACCTGCCGAGACCCGCCTCGGCCTGCTCGACGTGATGAGCGCGACGCCTGGCGTCGCCGCGTACTTCGACCTGTCCTTTCAGCATGCCAGCGCCCTGGTGCTCCGGCGGATGCGCCGCTTCGGCGACGCTGAGCGCTTCCTGGGACTGCTCCACGAGGTGCGCAGCCGTGCGCCCATGGCCGGCGTCCGCAGCAACGTCATCGTCGGTTTTCCCGGCGAGACCGAGCACGACCTCGAGGTGCTGGTTGACTTCCTGGCCGCGGCCCGGCTCGACGCGACCGGCGTGTTCGGTTACTCCGACGAGGACGGCACCGAGGCGGAGCGGCTCGACGGCCACCTCGACGCCGCCGAGGTGCGCGCCCGCGTCGAGCACGTCACCGCCCTGGTCGACGAGCTGGTCGCCCAGCGGGCCGAGGAGCGCATCGGCGAGGACGTCGCTGTGCTGGTGGAGTCCGTGGAGGACGGCGTCATCGAGGGCCGAGCCGCCCACCAAGGTCCCGAGGTCGACGGGAGCACTGTCCTGGAGGCAGGGCCCGGCGCAGGTCCGGCGACCGGTGACCTGGTGGCCGCGGTGGTGGTGGGCTCGCAGGGTGCCGACCTCGTCGCCAGGGTGGACGGCGCTGCGACGGACGCGCCGTGAGCAACCCCAGCAACTACAACGTGGCGAACGCCTTGACCGTGGTACGGCTGTTGCTGGTGCCGATCTTCGGCTGGCTGCTGCTGTCAGCAGACGGTGACACCGGCCCGTTGCGGTGGTGGGCACTGGCGGTCTTCTGCGTGGCTGCGCTGACCGACCGTTATGACGGGCACTTGGCGCGGCGGCACGGCCTCGTCACCGTCGTCGGAGCGATCGCGGACCCGATCGCCGACAAGGCGCTGACCGGCGTGGCGCTGATCGGGTTGTCGGTCCTCGGTGAGGTGCCCTGGTGGATGACGGTCGTGATCCTTGTGCGTGAGTGGGGGATCACGCTGCTGCGTTTCTGGGTCATCCGGCACGGGGTCATCTCGGCCAGCCCCGGCGGCAAGCTCAAGACCGTGCTGCAGATGGCGGCGATCATCGCCTTCCTGGTGCCGCTGCCCGCCGGGCTCGACCCGGTGCTGCTGGCCGTGATGGGCGCCGCCGTCCTGGTGACGGTGCTCACCGGTCTCGACTACGTCGCCCGGGCTGTCGCGCTCCGGCGCGCGGGTGCGCTGGCGGAGCCCGCCGACCGCCGGTGACCGCCTCCAGCGCCCTCGCGACGCAGCTCGTGCACGTACTCACCGCGGCCGGCCAGAGCGTGGGCACCGCCGAGTCGCTCACCGGTGGCCGACTGTGCGCAGCGCTGGTCGACGTGCCGGGTGCGTCGGCGGTGGTCCGTGGCGGCATCGTCGCCTACGCCGCCGACGTCAAGGTCGCGGTGTTGGGCGTTCCCGCCGACGTGGTGGACCGGCACGGCGCCGTCGCTGCCGTGACCGCCCGCACCATGGCCGAACGGGCCAGAACCCTGCTCGGCGCTGACTGGGGCGTGGCCACCACCGGCGCGGCCGGTCCTACCGGCAGCGAGGGCCAGCCACCGGGCCGGGCGCACATCGGGGTGGCCGGTCCCGCCCGCGTGGTCGACCGGGTGCTCGACATCGCCGGCGACCGCGACGCTGTCCGCTCGGGAACGGTCCGGGCTGCTCTGGTGTTCTTGCTCGATGAGGTTGCCAACCACGCCACAGCAGGCACGTCGTCTGATGGTTGAGCTCCCGGCCGGGTACGGTGAAGGCCGGACCGTAGCTGCGACAGTCTCTCGGAGGTGCCCGATGCGCGACCAGCCCACGCTGCGCAGCGTCATCGGTGACGTGTTGCGACAACGGCGGATGCGCCAGGGGCGGACCCTGCGGCAGGTCTCTGCCGCTGCCCGGGTCAGCCTTGGCTACATCTCCGAGATCGAGCGCGGCCAGAAGGAGGCCTCGAGCGAGATGCTCGCGGCCCTGTGCGCGGCCCTGCAGGTGCCGCTCTCGGCGGTGCTGCGTGACGTCGCCGACCAGCTGGTCGGCGAGGAGACCCGGCTCGCTCACCGGGCCGGAGACGAGCGGCGGCTGGCGCTGGCGGTGGAGTCCATCGAGCAGCAGGTGCCGCTCGGCTCGTCGACCCGGCACGGCGACGTGGTCGTGGCGGCCTGACCGCTCAGGCTCGCAGCCGCAGGCCACGCGGGGTGGCGTGGAACCCGGCCCGCTCCAATGCCTGGCCCAGCACGGTGCCGAGCACCTGCACGCCGTCGGCACGCTCGACGGTGACCTTGCCCAGCGAGCCCTCGCGGACCGCACCTGCCAGTGCGTCGACGGCCGGGCGCAGCTCGTCCTCGTCGTCGCGAAATGTCAGCAGCGTGCGCCCGCCGCGCTCCACGTACACCACCAGCGCGCCGTCGACCAGCACCACCAGGGCGCCGGCCTTGCGGCCCGGACGGTGACCCACCCCCGTGCTCGCCTCGGTCGTGCTCCGGTCGGGCCAGGGGAGCGCGGCTCCGTACGGGTTGGCCGGATCGGTGGCGGCGAGGGTGACCGCCCGCCCGCTGTCAGTGCCGCGCCCACCCCGCTGGTCGGCGGCCTCCGCACGCAGCCGGTCGACCGCACCGGCACCGGCGAACTGAGCCGCGCCCAGCGTGGCGACGAAATAGCCGCGGCGACAGCGGCCGGAGTCCTCGAAGGCGGACAGCACCTTGTAGACGCCGGCGAAGCCGCCGGGGATCCGCTCGCTGACCACCGCACCGCGCGTCACCACGCCGTGCCGTTCTAACAGCAGGTCGGCGGCGGCATGGGTGCGCCGGGTCGGGTCGGGATCCCGCTCGGGGAGCAGTGACCAGCGTCCGGCCGCGCTGGGAGGTCCCGTCCGGGAGGGCATCGCCGGTCGGCTCAGCCGGGGCCCAGGCCGCACCGACTGTCCGTAGCGCGCCCGCGGCGTGGCCCGGCGGGTGCGGTGCGCGCCGCGACCCGCCTGCACGGTGGTGCGCAGCGGCGCCAGCGTGTCGTTGCCGATGTGTCCGGACCACACCAGGTCCCACAGGGCGGTGTGCAGGGCGTCGTCGTCGGTGCTGCCGACGGCCTGCGAGAGCTGGCGGAAGAAGTACGCGCCGCCGCCGGCCAGGGCGCCAACCACCCGGCCAGCCAGGTCGTCGAGGTCGCCGATCGGCGTGGGGTCAGGCAGCGTCAACGGCGCGGAGTCGGCCAGATGCAGTCCCACCCAGCCGTCAGCGCCGGGCAGGCTGCCGGCCCCGGCCCACAGCACCTCGCCGGTCGCCGTGAGCTCGTCGAGCATCGACGGCTGATAGTCGATGACCCGGGCCCGCAGGACAAGCGGCTCGAGCGCGGAGGCCGGCACCGCGCACCCCGCGAGCTGTTCGACGACGCTCAACACCCCGCCGGTCCCGCGCAGCCGTCCGTGCACGTGTTGCCAGGCGGGCAGGAAGCGCCCCAGAGCGGCCGGCTCGACGGGCTCGACCTCGGCCCGCAAGGCGGCCAGTGAGCGTCGACGCAGCCGCCTGAGCACCTCGGAGTCGCACCACTCGCTGCCTCTCCCGCCGGGTCGGAACTCGCCCTCGACCACCCGGCCGGCGGCAGCCAGGCGACGCAAGCTGTCGAGGACGACCGCCGGCCCGAGTCGCCAGCGCCCGGCGACCTCCTCGACGGTGAACGGGCCATGGCAGCGCGCATAACGAGACACCAGGTCGCCGAGCGGGTCGGCCACCGGCTCGGCGAAGGCGCCGGGCAACCCTGGCGGCATCGGCACACCGAGCGCATCCCGCAGCCGGCTCAGGTCCTCGACGGCCGCCCACCACGTCTGCCCGGCGATGACCACCTCGACCGCCCGTCGCGCCGCAGCCAGCGTGGACAGCCACTGCTGCACCGGTGCGCCGTCGCGGGTGCGCTCCGCCACCTCCGCCGCGCTCAGCGGCCCGACCAACCGCAACAGGTCCGCGACCCCCTCGACATCGGCGGCGCGGCGTTGCGCCGTATGCCGCTGCAGCTCGGCCTCGAGGTCGGCGACCACCGCCTCGTCGAGCAGGTCACGCAGCTCGGCGCGGCCGAGCAGCTCGGCGAGCAGGGTGGAGTCGAGGGACAGGGCAGCGGCCCGGCGCTCGGCCAGCGGGCTGTCGCCCTCGTAGAGGAAGGCCGCGACGTAGCCGAACATCAGCGAGCGGGCGAACGGCGACGGTGTGGTGGTGTCCACCTGGGCGACCCGCACCGAGCGGGCGCCGACGTCGCGCAGCAGCCCGATCAGGGCGGGCACGTCGTAGACGTCCTGCAGCACCTCGCGCACGGTCTCGAGCACGATCGGGAAGCTGGGATAGCGGCGGGCGACCTCGAGCAGCTGCGCCGAGCGCTGGCGCTGCTGCCACAGCGGGCTCCGCCGGCCGGGGTCGCGGCGGGGAAGCAGCAACGCACGCGCCGCGCACTCACGGAAGCGGGCCGCGAACAGCGCCGAACCGCCGACCTCGGCGGTGATGAGCTGGTCGACCTCGTCGGGGTCGAGCAGGAAAAGCTCAGCGCCGGGTGGGTCGGCGTCGGTCTCGGGGACCCGGACCACGATGCCGTCGTCGCTGGCCATCGCCTGCCCATCGACACCGAGCTGCTCGCGCAGTCGCGCACCGACCGCAAGTGCCCACGGCGCGTGCACCGGCAGCCCGAACGGCGAGTGCAGCACGACGCGCCAGTCGCCGAGCTCGTCGCGGAACCGCTCGACGAGAAGGGTGCGGTCGTGCGGGATGTGGCCGGTGGCCGCACGCTGCTCACCGAGAAACGCCGTCAGGTTGGCCGCGGCCCATGGGTCGAGACCGGCTTGCCGGCAGCGTTCGGCCGCCGCTGCGGGCGTGGCGCCGGCCACCTCGCGCACGAAGGCGCCGAGCGCGGCACCGAGCTCGGCCGGCCGGCCGGTGATATCTCCCTTCCAGAACGGGAGCCGGCCGGGCTGGCCGGGTGCCGGCGAGACCAGCACGCGGTCGTGGGTGATGTCCTCGATGCGCCAGCTGGTGGCACCGAGGGCGAACACGTCGCCGACCCGTGACTCGTAGACCATCTCCTCGTCGAGCTCGCCTACCCGTCGGGCGCTGCCTTCGGCACCGACCAGGAAGACTCCGTACAGGCCGCGGTCGGGGATGGTCCCGCCGGAGGTGACCGCCAGGCGTTGGGCGCCCGGCCGCCCGCTGAGCCGCCCACCCGCGCGGTCCCACACGATCCGCGGTCGCAGCTCGGCGAACTCCTCCGAGGGGTAGCGGCCCGACAGCAGGTCCATGGTGGCCTCGTATGCCGAGCGCGGCAGCGTCGCGAACGACGCGGCGCGGCGCACCAGCGCGTACACCTCGTCGACGCCGAGCTCGTCGATCGAGACCATGGCCACGACCTGCTGGGCCAAGACGTCGAGAGGGTTCTGCGGCACCCGCAAGGACTCGATCTGCCCCGTACGCATCCGCTCGACCGTGACGGCCGACTGCACGAGGTCTTGACGGTGCTTGGGAAACAGCACCCCGCGCGACACCTCTCCGACCTGGTGCCCGGCCCGCCCGACCCGCTGCAGCCCGCTGGCGACCGACGGCGGTGCCTCGACCTGGACCACGAGATCCACCGCGCCCATGTCAATCCCGAGCTCGAGACTGCTCGTCGCCACCACGCAGGGCAGTCGGCCGGACTTCAGGTCGTCCTCGATGAGTGCGCGCTGTTCCTTGCTCACCGAGCCGTGGTGGGCGCGAGCCAGCAGCTGACCGGCGCCGAGCGACTGCCCGCTTTGTGCCATCACCTGAGCCGGCGGCTCGGGAACGCTCTCGAGGTCGACGCCCGCCCGCTCGGCGGCGATCTCGTTGAGCCGGGCCGTCAGGCGCTCAGCGAGGCGCCGCGAGTTGGCGAAGACGATCGTCGAACGGTGCTGGCTGACCAGGTCGACGATCCGTTCCTCGACGTGCGGCCAGATCGAGCTCGAGGGCGCCTGTTCGGGGTTGCCGGCACCGTTGCCTGCTGCGGGGCTCGTGGTGGTGCCGAGCTCGCCCATGTCCTCGACCGGGACGACCACGCTCACATCGAAGCGCTTGTCGCTCGGTGGCTGCACCACCGTGCACCGCGCCGCCCCACCGAGGAAGCGCGCCACCTCGTCGGTCGGGCGGACGGTCGCGGACAGGCCGACCCGCTGTGCGGGGGAGTCGAGCAGCGCATCCAGTCGCTCGAGCGACAACGCCAGATGGGCACCGCGCTTGGTGCCGGCGACGGCGTGGACCTCGTCCACCACGACCGTGCGGACGCCTCGCAACGCCTCGCGGGCCCGCGACGTCAGCACCAGGAACAGCGACTCGGGGGTCGTGATCATGATGTCCGGCGGGTGAGCGGCCAGTCGCCGGCGCTCGCCGGGTGGTGTGTCGCCGGTGCGGATGCCGACCCTGATGTCAGGAGCCGCCAGTCCCAGCCCCGCCGATGCGTGCCGCATGCCGGCGAGCGGGGCTCGCAGGTTGCGCTCCACATCGACGGCCAGTGCCTTCAACGGGGAGATGTAGAGCACCCGGCACCGTTGCTGGGGGTCGGTGGCGGGTGGGTCGACGACGAGGCGGTCGAGCGCCCACAGGAATGCCGCCAGCGTCTTGCCCGACCCGGTGGGCGCCACGACGAGGGTGTGCTCGCCGGAGGAGATGGCATCCCACGCCGCAACCTGCGCGAGCGTGGGGGCAGCGAACGCCCCGGTGAACCAGCCGCGCGCCAGCGCGGAGAACCGGCCGAGCACCTCGTCGGCATCGGGCATCGCCGCCGAGGCGGCGGGGCGGCGCGGGCTCACGCCTCAAAGTGTGACCGACGGCGCCGACAGCCGCGCGGGCACGCACGGTGGCGCAATCACCGCAGGCGTACCGGCGACCAGCTCTGGGCGTTGTCGGTCGTGTGCAGCAGCTGACCGCGGAAGCTGGCCAGCCAGCACTGGTCGGTGGCGCGGTAGGTGTAGTCGCGGCGGGCCAGCTCGAGGCCGCTCGAGCTGCCGGTCAGCTCGTCGGTGCCGGCTCGGGAGTCGACGCGGAACACCCGCTTGTTGACGGAGACGACCGCGGTGCCGTCGTTCCAGGCGCCGAGCCCCGCGTTGTCGGCAGCGGGCAGCTCGGTCGTCACCCAGGCCGGATCCTGTAGGCCATCGGCGGCGGCGGTGGCGGCCAGAACGCTGGTGGACCCGCCGTAGCACAGGTACCACAAGGTCGACCCGTCGGTGGCGACCAGCGGCGTCCGGCTTGCGCAGGGAGCCTCGAGGCGTACCCAGTCCGACCCGCTGGTTCTCGCGACGAGGGCGGTCGTCTCAGCAGAGGTTGCCGCCGTGACAGTGGCCCCGACCACGTCACCGCCGGCGAACGTCGTGCCCACCCGCTCGTCGGACGAGACCGGCAGCCGGGCCGCCGACCAGGTATCGGATCCCATCGGCGAGGTCACCACCGCGCCGTCACCAGCGTCCTCGACGATCGCCACCGCCTCGGCCGCACCCGCCGCCAGATCCCGCACCGAGCTCCCGGCTGCGATGTCGGCGGGACGCCAGGTGGCACCGGCGTCGTGGCTGGCCGCAATGCCTTGACCGGCCACGACGATGTCGGTGCCGTTGTCGGCGATGGCAAGGTCGCGCACCGCCGGGATTGCCTCGTCGCCGCCGGCGGTCTGCACCGATCGCGACCGCCAGGTGGCGCCGTCGTCGGTGCTGTTCGCGATGACCGGGCACAGCTCGGCTCGGCCGCACTCGCGCGAGGCGAGAGCCCATACCGACCTGTCGTCGGCCACGTGCACGTCATAGACCGCGAGCGATCTGCTCGATGCGCTCCGCCGAAGCGTTGTTGCGGTGGCGGACGGCCCGCCGTCGGCGGTAGGAGTGCTGGAGCTGGCGGTCGCCTCCTGCGCAACCGGGCTGCCGGGCGGGTCGAGGCCGCTGACGACGCTCGTGACGCCGGTCACGACGATGCCCACCGCAGCCGCGGCAGCCGCCACGACACCCACGGTCCGCCGGGCGCGACGACGCCGGCTGCCCGCGCGTACCCGCGCCAGGAAGTCGTCCGCGTCCACCGTGCGAGGGTCGCCGCCGATCGTCCCGCCGTGCCGGAACGCCGCCTGCAGCCGCTCGTCCCCGAGGCCGTCGCCGAGATCGTCGTCGCTCATCGCGACCCCCGTGCCGCCGCGGGGCCGGCGGGCCGCTCGTGGTCCTCGCGGTCGGGCAGCTGGGCCCGCAGCTTGGCCATGCCCTTGGACGCCTGGCTCTTGACCGTGCCGGTCGAGCATCCGAGCACCCTGGCGATCTCGGCCTCGGACAGGTCCTCGTAGTAGCGAAGCGCCAGCACCGCTCGCTGCCGAGCGGGCAACGTCTGCAGCGCGTGCCACAGATCATGGTCGCGGTGGGTGTCCAGGTGGACCACGACCGGTGGCTCGTCGGTGACGCTCTCGCGCCGCAGCCGGCGCCATACGCTGATGTTGCGGTTCACCATGACCCGGCGCACGTAGGCGACGGGGTCGTCGCGGTCGTCCAGCCGAGACCACGCGAGCAAGGTGCGCTCGAGCGCGTCCTGCACCAAATCGGCGGCGGCTTCGTCGTTGCCGGTGAGCACCCGGCCGAAACGCAGCAGCTCGGGCAGCCGGACCCGGACGAAGGCGTCGAAGCAGAATGCGGTCTCCGCCGCGGTTGCCTCAGCATTGCCGCCGCCGGACTCGCTGCGACCTCCGAGCGCCGCATCCATGGCCGTCCCTGCCTTCTCGACAGCCCACTCAGTATCGAAACCGCCAGCAGACGGGTCGAGCGGACGGCCGAATCCTGTCACACCGGCCGGGGCCGGACAGGGCATCGCCACCGCGGTCACCCTCCCTTCACGTCTCAGCGCCCCGGTCGGTTGCCCGCACACCCGGCCGGGGCGCGACGCGACCCGGTGGACGGCAGGCCGTCGGAGCCGCTGCATAGGGTGCTCGGCATGGGGGGTGACGAGGCGCTGGTGGAGGCGCGAGGGCTGCGCAAGTCGTACGGCGCGGTGGAGGCAGTACGCGGTATCGACGTGACGGTTCGCCGCGGCGAGGCATTCGGCTTCCTCGGACCCAACGGTGCCGGCAAGTCCTCGACGATGCGGATGATCGCCGCGGTGTCGCCACCCAGCGGCGGAACGCTCCGGGTGCTGGGCATGGACCCCACCGATGACGGCCCGGCGATCCGGTCGCGGTTGGGCGTCTGCCCGCAGGAGGACACCCTCGACTCCGAGCTGACGGTGCGCGAGAACCTGCTGGTGTACGGCCGTTTCTTCGGGTTGTCGCGGCCCGAGGTGGCGCGCCGCGCCGACGAGCTGCTCGCGTTCGTCCAGCTGAGCGACCGGGCGGGCGCCCGCGTCGAGCAGCTGTCCGGCGGGCTCAAGCGACGGCTCACCGTCGCCCGCTCACTGATCAACGAGCCCGAGATGCTGATGCTCGACGAGCCCACCACCGGCCTCGACCCGCAGGCCAGGCACCTGTTGTGGGACCGGCTGTTCCGCCTCAAGCAGCAGGGCACGACGCTCCTGCTGACGACCCACTACATGGACGAGGCCGAGCAGCTCTGCGACCGGCTGGTGGTCATCGACGAGGGAGTCATCGTGGCCGAGGGCTCACCGGCACAGCTCATCCGCGACCACTCCAGCCGGGAGGTCTGCGAGCTGCGCTTCGGCGCCGACGACCACCAGGGTGTGGCCGAGAGGATCCAGCACCTCGGCGAGAGACTCGAGGTGCTGCCCGACCGGTTGCTGGTGTACGCCGCCGACGGCGAGGCGGTCGCCCAAGCGGTGCACGAAGGCGGGCTGACACCACGCAGCACGCTGGTGCGCCGCAGCACGCTCGAGGACGTCTTCCTCCACCTCACCGGCCGATCGCTGGCGGAGTGATGGCCGGTCGGGTCGAGTCGGCGACGGCGGGGCTGGTCTGGCGTCAGCTCGACCACTGGCGGGTCCGGTGGCGTCGCACCTGGCGCGGCAGCGCGGTCACGACCTTCGTGCTCCCCGTGCTGTACCTGCTCGCGATGGGCGTCGGGCTAGGTGCCTACGTCGACGAGGGCGGTCCGCAGGCCTCGCTGGGCGGGGTGAACTACCTCGACTTCATCGCCCCCGGGCTGCTGGCGACCTCGGTGATGCAGACCGCGGTGGGGGCGTCCACCTGGCCGGTGCTGGGCGCCATCAAGTGGGACAAGACCTACTTCGCGATGATTGCCAGCCCGCTGCGCCCGCGCGACGTCCTGCTGGGCAACCTCGCCTTCGTGGCGGCGAGGCTGCTGATGACCGCGGCGGTGTTCTGGCTGGTGCTGCTGCTGTTCGGCGTTGTGGCGCTGCCCTGGGCACTGCTCGCCATCCCGGCCGGAGTCCTGATCGGGATGGCGCACGCGACACCGCTGTTCGCACTGTCTGCCCGGCTGGAGCGCGAGACCGGCTTCATGCTGATCTACCGCATCGGCGTCGTGCCCATGTTCTTGTTCTCCGGCGCCTTCTTCCCGGTCTCGCAGCTGCCCGACCCGCTGCAGTGGCTGACACAGCTGCTGCCGCTGTTCCACGGCGTCGAGCTCGTCCGTGCACTCACGCTGGGCCGACCCGACCTGCTGGTCGACGTCGGGCACGTGGCTTACCTGCTGCTGTGGTGCGTCGTCGGTCTCGCACTGGCCGACCGGTCGCTGGCCCGCCGGCTGGGGGGCTGATCGATGGCCGCCCCTGCCGTCCGCCCGCCGCTGGGCAGGTTCGCCGCCCAGCACCTGGTCGAGCGCAACTACCTGGTCTACCGGCGGGACTGGGTGGTCTTCGTCACTGGGTTCCTCGAGCCGCTGCTGTACCTGCTGTCCATCGGCCTCGGGATCCAGCAGCTGGTCGACGACTTCGTGCTGCCAGACGGCACCCGCATCTCCTACACCGAGTTCGTGGCGCCGGCCATGCTGGCGGCGTCGGCGATGAACGGCTCGCTGTTCGACGCGACGTTCGGGGTCTTCTTCAAGCTCAAGTACGAGAAGGTCTACGACGCGGTGCTGGCCACGCCGTTGCGACCGGTCGACGTGGCTGTCGGCGAGCTGGTCTGGTCGCTGCTGCGCGCGGCGATCTACGCCGCCGCGTTCGTGGCGTTCATGGCACTGCTGGGCCTGGCCGAGTCCTGGTGGGCGCTGCTCGGCCCGCTGGCCGCGGTCGTCATCGGCTACGCCTTCGCCGGGGCGGGCATGGCGCTGACCACCTGGATGCGCAGCTGGCAGGACTTCGACTTCATCACCTTGGCGGTGTTGCCGATGTTCTTGTTCTCGGCCACGTTCTTCCCGTTGGACCGCTATCCCGACGCGGCGCAGTGGCTGGTCCAACTCACCCCGCTCTACCACGGGGTCGTGCTGTGCCGTGGCCTCACAACCGGCGCCATCGGGCTCGAGATGCTGGTCGCGGTCGGCTACCTGGCGGTGATGGGCACGATCGGCCTCGCGGTGGCCTGCCGTCGGCTGGGCGCATTGCTGCTGCGCTGACCGGCGGCGACCGAGGGCGGCGGTGACGGGCCCGCGAACCCGTCAGCCGTCGAGGACTGTCGACGCGTCGGCGAAGCCGAGCTCGGCGGCGTTCTCGGCGAGCATGGCCACGAACAGTGGGCGGGTGTCGGCCAGTGCCCAGGTCAGGTGGCCGAACGCCTCGAGCGTGACCGTGCCGTACAGGCGGGACCACTGGCGCACAAAGACGTAGCGCAGGCCCAGCGGGAGCGGGTCCGGTCCCTGCTCGGAGCCGGCGAGCTGGCGGCGAATCTCCGGGTCCAGCTCGTCATCGGCCGGCACGGCGAAGCTCCGCTCGCGCCACAGCTGTGCGAAGACGTCACTGAAGATGCTGCCGAACAGCTGGGCTCCCCGCTCGGTGCACGCTCCCTGGTGGTGCGCTCCGTGCAGCGGGTTGGCGAACAGCAGGCCGTACTCGAAGCGATGGGCCAGTGCCCACTCGCGAAAGGCCCAGGCGATGGCGATGAGCCGGACCGGGGCGGTGTCGTCCGGTGCCGGGGCCGCCGCGGCGTCACGGGCGGCGACCAGGGTTGCGACGAGGTCGGCGTACAGGTGCTCGCCGAGCTGGTCGACGAGGTCGTCGAGGCCGGCGACGTAGCGGTACAGCGCAGGCGCGGTCAGCCCCACGTCACGCGCGACGGCGCGCAGCGTCAGCTCTTCTCCCCCGGACACGACGGCGCGGGCAGCGGCGAGGATCTCGTCGGTTGTGCGGCGATGGAGACTCTCGCGCCTGTTGACAGTCGTCATAGTCGGCAGCATAGTGAACACTGTTTACCGTGAACATTGTTCACGGACACAATTGGCGTTCACCCTGGTGGAACTGGAGGACTTCATGAAGCGATGGGGCCAGCTGGTCGCCCGCCGGCGTTGGGTGGTCCTGGCTGCGGCAGCACTGACTGCGGTGCTTGCCGGTGTCTGGGGGGCGGGGGTGTTCGGGGTGTTGTCCGACGGTGGTTTCGAGGACCCGGACAGCGAGTCGGCGCGGGCTGACCAGCAGATCGCCGAGACCTTCGGGCGGGTCGACGCGGACGTGCTGGTCCTGTACACCGCCACCTCTGGATCGGCTGCCGACTCACCTGCCGTCGAGCGCACGGTCACCGACGTCGTCGACGCGTTGCCCGCCGGCCTGGTCGACTCGGTAGCCACCCCGTGGACGCCCGGCGCCCAGGGGCTGATTTCCGACGACCGGCGCTCCGCACTGGTCGCGATCACCCTGGCAGGCGGCGACGACGAGGAGCGGGCCGACGCCTACGAGCAGGTCCGCCCCGACCTGGACGCCGCGGGCCTGCGGACGCAGGTCGGAGGCGGGGCGGCCGTCTTCAGCGACGTCGGGACCCAGGTCGGCGAGGACATCGCCCGGGCGGAGTCGCTGACGATTCCGGTGGTGCTGGTGATCAGCGTGCTGGTGTTCGGCAGCCTGGTGGCCGCGCTGCTGCCGACCCTCATGGGCGCGATGGCCATCATCGGGTCGTTCGCGGTGCTGCGCCTGTTCTCAACCGTCACCGACGTCTCGATCTTCGCCATCAACGTGATCACGCTGCTCGGGCTCGGGCTGGCGATCGACTATGCGCTGTTCATGGTGAGCCGCTTCCGCGAGGAGTTGGGCCACGGCCGGAACACCGCCGACGCAGTGGCGGTCACGATGGCCACGGCCGGGCGCACGGTGGCCTTCTCGGGGCTCACCGTCGCGGTCGCGCTGGCGTCGCTGCTGCTGTTCCCGCAGACGTTCCTGCGCTCGATGGGCTTCGGCGGCATGGCGGCCGTGCTGGTTGCCATGGTGCTGGCTCTCACGTTGCTGCCCGCGCTGCTGGCGGTGCTCGGACCTCGCGTCGAGCGCGGCCGGGTCCCGTTCCTGCGTCGGCGCGGGCGGCACGCCGCAGACACCGGCCGTGGCGCCTGGGCGCGGATCGCGCATGCGGTGATGCGCCGTCCGGTGGCGTTCCTCACCGTCACGGCGGCTGCGTTGCTGGCGCTCGGCGTGCCCTTCATGCACGTGCAGTGGACCAGCGTCGACCACCGCGTGCTGCCCGAGGGCACCGAGAGCCGGATCGTCGCCGAGCGTATCGAGAGCGACTTCTCCGGCCGGCCCGGCTCGGTCGCGTCGGCCGTGGTCAGCGGGGCCGACCGAGCCGATGTCGAGACCTATGCACGCGCCCTGCGGGCGGTCCCGGGGGTAGACGATGTGCAGCGAGTCGACGAGGCCGACGGACGGTCGCTGCTGGAGGTCAGCTACCCGGCTCAGGCGCAGAGCGAGCCGGCACGCCAGTTGGTGCAGTCGTTGCGGGACGTGCCGCCGCCGAGCGGGGCGGCTGCGCTCGTCGGTGGCGAGACCGCAACGCTCGTCGACCTCCTCGGCTCGCTCGCCGACACCTTGCCGTGGATGGCCCTGGTGATCGTCTCCGCGATGCTGGTGTTGCTGTTCCTCGCGTTCGGCTCAGTGGTGCTGCCGATCAAGGCGGTGATCGTGAACGCGATCTCGGTGGTGGCGTCCTTCGGCGTGGTGACCTGGGTCTTCCAGGACGGCAACCTTGCCGACACGCTCGGCTTCACCCCGCTCGGTGCGCTCGACGCCACCCAGCCGATCCTCATGCTGGCAATCTTGTTCGGGTTGTCGATGGACTACGAGGTCTTCCTGCTCTCGCGCATCCGCGAGCAGTGGGACCGCACCCACGACAACGCCGCCGCGGTGGCAACCGGCCTGCAACGGACCGGCGGCATCATCACCAGCGCCGCACTGCTGCTCGCGGTCGTCATCGGTGCCTTCTCGACGTCGGGGATCACGTTCATCAAGATGATCGGGGTCGGCATGCTGGTGGCGATCGTGCTCGACGCCACCGTCGTCCGGGCGCTGCTGGTACCGGCCGCGATGCGGTTGATGGGCACCGCGAACTGGTGGGCACCGGCGCCGATGGCCCGGTGGTGGCAGCGGCACGGCTTCCGCGAGGACGACGCGTCCGTTGCCGTCGCCGGAGCCCAGGGGACCGGGTCCGAGCTGTCGGAAGGCGCCCGCATACTGGCCCGATGACGGGGGACCGATGAGGCACAGCGAGCTGTGGACGCGCCTAGAGCGCCACCTCGGCAGCGGCTATGCCAAAGTCTGGTCCCAGCAGCAGGTGCTGGCTCAGCTCGGCGGTCACACCGTCGAGGAGGCGCTCGCGGCGGGCGAGCCCCCACGACGGGTGTGGCGGGCGGTGTGGGAGGCGCTCGAGCTGCCCTCGTCCGAGCGCTGAGCGGCACCTGTGCCGGCGCTACCAGGTGAAGCGCAGCACGCTGCTGATGACCACCGCCCACCCGGCCTGGGCGGCCAGCCAGCGCCGCCGGTCCCGGACGTCCAGCCAGGCCGCCAGCGGCACCAGCCAGAGCATGAACGGCAGCCAGATGCGTTCGACCTCCGACTTCGACAGCCCCGACAGGTCGGCGGCGAGGATCGCGACCACCGCGCCCAACGCCAGCCACCACGCCGCCGACCACTCCACCGCGCGGTGGCGCATCCCCGCGACGGCACGACCCAGGGCGGCGACCCCGGCCGGACCCAGGCAGAAGCAGACGATCGCGAGGTTGGCCCAGACCCAGTACGAGTAGGCCCGGTTGCGGGCGATGCCCATGTAGTAGCGGTGCACGAGGCGTTCTTGGCCCTCCACCCACCAGAAGCCGAGCGCGGCGAACACGCCGACCACCACCAGTGCGCCCACGACAGCAGGCACCAGCGGTCGCCACGACCGGGCGCTGGCCAACACTGCCAGCGCGAGGGCGCCGGCCAGCAGCAGGCCGTACGACAGGTTGATGCCGATGCCGAGGATGACGCCGGCCGTCGCACCCAGCACGCTCGCGCGGGGCCAGCTCGGGGCGACGGCGGCTGCGGCGAGCACCGCCAGCCCCCAGGCCGCCACCGCCATGAAGACGCCATCGGCGGACACGACCGACCAGGCGACGAGGGGTGTCAGCGCCAGGTAGGGCGCAACGATCCGGGCGCGGGACTCGTCGCCGAGCAGGCGCAGAGTCACGAGTACGGCGACGATCGCGGTCGAGGCCAGCACCGTGATGATCACCCCGCCCCAGGCCGGCCCGCCCATCCCGATGCGGTCGAGCCACAAGAAGCTCAGGAACGTCAGCGGCGGGTGGGCGGCCACGTGGGTCACCCACTGCTCGTCACCGCGGATGTCGACGCGTTCCAGGAAGTGCGGGATCAGCGTGGTCAGGTCGTCGACGCGGGGAACGTCCACGAGGTACTCGTGGTCGTTGGTCAGCGGCTCGGCGATGCCCGACCAGCCGCGGATCAGCGCCAGGCCGACCGACCACGCCAGCCCCGCCAGCCAGGTCGCCAGCAGCAACCGGCGCCACGACAGGCGTACGGCCAGGCCAGGTCCATGCGCCGTCACCAGCAGCGCGGCTGCGGCCGCCAGCGGCAGACCGGGCCCGATGGTCGGCGCGAAGTGGGCCGACAGCGGCTCGAGCCAGGCATGCACGTCACCCCACCAGCGGCCCCACTCCTCGCCGGTGAATGCCAGTACGAGCGCGACGGCCGCCACCACGAGCGCCGTCCACTCCGGCCGACGGCTCGGGTGCGACACGTCGGCCGAGGCCGCATTCGACTCCGGGGCCGGCTCTGAGGCCGACTCCAGTGTCGGCACCCTCACGCGACGTCGACCCCGATCGCCCCGCCGACTGCCTCCCACAGGCGAGCGCGCTCGCCAGGCGTCTCCTTCTGCCACGGCGCGTACGTGAGCGGGCGGGGACGCCGGTCGCTCCAGAAGACACCGCTGGCGCCGGCAGTCACCGACCCGCCAGGCGCGGACACCAGCCAGACCGCGGTGTCGGCGCCCTGTTCGGTGGTGCGCAGCGCGGGCCTGATCACCCTGTGGAAGCCCGGCAGGGCATCGGCGATGCCGGGGGTGTCGGACCAGCCGGGGTGCATCGAGTGCACGGCGATGTGGTCGACGCGCATCCGGTCGGACCACATCTGCGCGAGCACCACCTGCATCCGCTTGGTGCGGGCGTACGCGTCGGTGCCGGACCACTCGCGCTGGGTGGCCTCGATGTCAGTGGTGTCCAGCGGGCGGGTGTACATGCCGCCGGACGACATCCACACCACGCGCGCATCGCCGTCGGCGGCCAGCACGGGCCGCAGGAGGTGGGTCAGCAACGACGGCCCGAGCACGTGGGTGGCGTACACCAGCTCGTGTCCCTGCGGCGACTCCCTGCGTTCCGGCGGCAGCACGCCGGCGTTGTGCACCAGTCCGTGCAGCTCGCTGATGCGGCCGCTGAGGTCCGCGGCGTAGTCGCGCACAGAGTCGAGGTCGCTGATGTCGCAGACCTCGGTGACGAGGTCGGTGGCGGGCGCAACCGACGAGCGGATGGTCCGGGCGGACTCGTCGAGCCGGTCCTTGTCCCGCCCGACCAGGTGCACAGTGGCACCCAGGCGGGCACAGCCCGCGGCGATGCCGGCGCCCAGACCACCACTCGCGCCGGTGACGACGACGTGCCGCCCGGCCAGAGCGTTCGGCTTGGCGTCCGCCGGCCACCAGGCCTGGCGCAGGACCGGCCCGATGCGGGAGTAGCCGAGCACCACGGACTTGTCCATGGCCCAGTCAACGGTTTGAGAGATGCGCACGTCGGCCAGCCTAACCGTCCGACCTGCCGTGGCTGGCAGACTCGGCGCTCGTGACTCCCTCCGCAGCACCGCAGTCCGCTGACGTGGCCGTGATCGGCGGCTCGGGCTTCTATGCGTTCCTCGACGACGTCACCGACGTCGACGTCGACACTCCGTACGGCGCGGCGTCGGCACCGGTGTCGATCGGGACCCTCGACGGCCGAGCGGTCGCCTTCCTGCCCCGGCACGGCCGTGACCACACCTATCCCGCGCACCGGGTCAACTACCGCGCGAACATATGGGCGCTGCGCTCCGTCGGGGTGCGCCAGGTGCTGGCCCCCTGCGCGGTCGGCAGCCTGCGTCCCGAGCTCGGTCCCGGTGCGCTCGTCGTCCCCGACCAGCTCGTCGACCGCACGACCGGCCGCGTGCAGACGTACTACGAGTCCGGCGCCTGCCACGTCGGGTTCGCCGACCCGTACTGCGCCCGGCTGCGCCGCCAGCTCCTCGACTCCGGCAGGGCGCACGGCGAGGAGCTCGTCGACGGTGGCGCGATGGTCGTGATCGAGGGGCCGCGCTTCTCCACCAGGGCCGAGTCGCAGTGGTACGCGGCGCAAAGCTGGTCGCTCGTGAACATGACCGGGCACCCCGAGGCCGTCCTCGCCCGCGAGCTGGCGCTGTGCTACGCCGCGGTCGCGCTGGTCACCGACCTCGACGCCGGCGTCGACGCCGACCACGCGGTCGACCAGGCCGAGGTGTTCGCGGTCTTCGCCGCCAACACCGAGCGGCTGCGCACCATGCTCCGTGACGTCGTCTCGGAGCTGTCGAGCGAGCGTGGCTGCGCCTGCCCGCACGCGCTGGACGGCATGAGCCTGCCCGTCGACCTGCCGGGAGAGTCGGCGTGAGGATCCTGCTCACCGGTGCCGCGGGCTTCATCGGTGGCCGGATCGCGGGCCTGCTCGGCGAGGCAGGACACGACGTGGTCGGGCTCGACGTGATGCTGGACAAGGCACATCTGCCCGGTGCGACCCTGCCCGCCGGGGTCCGGCGTGCCGACGTCCGTGACCCTGCTGCGCTCGACCCCCTGCTGGCCGGGGTGGACGCGGTCTGCCACCAGGCCGCGATGGTGGGCAACGGTGTCGACGCGCAGGACTTGGCCGGCTACGCCGCGCACAACGACCTCGGCACCGCGGTGCTGCTGGCCGCGATGGCGCGGGCCGGTGTCGGCCGGCTGGTGCTCGCCTCGTCGATGGTCGTCTACGGCGAGGGCCGGTACGTGTGTCGCGAGCACGGGGAGGTGCCACCGCTCACGCGCCGCGCGGCCGACCTCGACGCGGGGGTGTTCGACCCGCGCTGCCCGCACTGCGAGGCGCTGCTGAGCTGGGCGCTGGTCGACGAGACGGCGCCGATCCGCCCACGGAGCAGCTACGCGGTGTCCAAGGTCGCCCAGGAGCAGTACGCCGCAGCGTGGGCCACCCTCGAGGCCGGCCGCTGCGTGGCGCTGCGATACCACAACGTGTACGGCCCGGACATGCCCGCCGACACCCCGTACTCGGGGGTGGCCGCGGTGTTCCGCTCCGCGCTCGAGCGCGGAGCCGCACCGCAGGTGTTCGAGGACGGCGGGCAGATGCGCGACTTCGTGCACGTCGACGACGTTGCCCGCGCCAACGTCGTCGCCCTCGAGCGGGTCGGCGAGCATGATGTGGGCGTCGCCGCGTACAACGTGTGCTCGGGCCAACCGCGGTCGATCGCGCAGATGGCAGGCGCACTGGCCGACGCCTTCGGCGGCGAGCAGCCGATCCTGACCGGCCGGCACCGCGCCGCCGACGTGCGCCACGTGGTGGCCTCCCCGGCGGCCGCGGTCGACGGGCTGGGCTTCACTGCAGCGGTGCCGCCCGAGCAGGGGCTGCGCACGTTCGCCCACGCGCCGCTGCGGCCGACCCGGTGAGCGGTCCCGCCGCGCCGGTGCGGTGTGACGTCGTGCTGCCGTGCAAGGACGAAGCACCCGCGTTGCCAGGCGTGCTCGCGCGCATGCCGGCCGGCATGCGCGCCATCGTCGTCGACAACGGCTCGCTCGACGACACCGCCGAGGTCGCGCGGAGCCTCGGTGCCGTGGTGGTGCACGAGCCTGCACCCGGCTACGGCGCCGCGGTGCACGCCGGGGTGCTGGCTGCCACCGCGCCGCTGGTCGGCGTGGTGGACGGGGACGGTTCGCTCGACCCCGGTGACCTGGGGCGACTGGCCGACCTCGTACAGCGCGGGGCCGCCACGATGGCCGTGGGCAGGCGCCGGCCGACCGGCACCGGCGCCTGGCCGTGGCACGCCCGGTACGGCAACGCCCTGGTCGCCGCGCGGGTGCGGTCGGTGACCGGCCTGCCCGTTCACGACATTGCGCCGATCCGGGTCTGCCGCACCCAGGACCTGCTCGACCTCAAGGTCGAGGACCGCCGGTTCGGCTATCCGCTGGAGCTGTTGTTGCGCGCCGGCCGGGCCGGCTGGACGATCGTCGAGATCGACGTCCCGTACGCCCGGCGGGCCGAGGGCACGCGGTCGAAGGTGTCCGGCAGCGTCGGTGGCACCCTGCGGGCCATGCGCGACTTCGCGGCGGTGCTGTCGTGACCGCGGCGACGCTGAGCGGGGCGGTCCTCGTCGTGGCGAAGGCGCCCGTGCAAGGGCTCGCCAAGACCAGGCTGGCGGTGCACGTCGGGGC
>JACCVL010000073.1 GCA_013698185.1 Nocardioidaceae bacterium | reverse complement strand
GCCCGAACCCACGCTGGCCGACACCGTCGGCGACCTGCAGCGGCTGCGCGCGGCACTGGCCGAGCAGTGGGATCTGGGCGACGTCCGCATCGACCAGGCCGCTCTGGCCGCGCTGCAGCCGGCCCTGGCAGCCGGCAGCCGCGCGGTGACGGTCGCCGTGCGCCACGGCGCCGACGTCGTCGCGGTGTGGCCAGGGCTGCGGGACACCGTGCACGGGGTGGCATTCGACGTCGGGTCGACGACCCTGGCCGGCCACCTGTGCGAGCTCGGCTCCGGCGAGGTCCTGGCCTCGGCCGGCCGGATGAACCCGCAGATCGGCTACGGCGAGGACCTGATGAGCCGGGTCTCGTACGTGCTGATGAACCCCGACGGCGCCGAGCTGCTGACCCGCGCCGTCCGCGAGGCGCTGGCCGAGATGGTCGCCGACCTGGCCGGCGACGCCGGCGTCGACACCAGCTCGGTGCTCGAGGTCACGGTGGTCGGCAACCCCGTCATGCACCACCTCGTCTTCGGGCTCGACCCACGCGAGCTCGGGACGGCACCGTTCGCCCTGGCCACCACCGAGCAGGTCACGGCCCGCGCCAGCGAGCTCGGACTCGGCGTGCATCCCGGCGCCCGGGTCTATGCCCCCCCGTGCATCGCCGGGCACGTCGGCGCCGACGCCGCCGCCATGGTGCTCGCCGAGGGACCACACCGCCGCCACGAGCTCAGCCTGCTCGTCGACGTGGGCACCAACGCCGAGATCGTGCTCGGCAACGACGAGCGGCTGCTGGCGTGCTCGTCACCGACCGGACCGGCCTTCGAGGGTGCCCAGATCACCGGCGGGCAGCGGGCGGCGCGTGGCGCGGTCGAGCGGGTGCGGATCGACCGCGACACTCTCGAGCCCAGGCTGCGAGTGGTCGGCTGCGGGCTGTGGTCCGACGATGCGGGTTTCGACCGCGCGGTCCGCCGGACTGGGATCACCGGCATCTGCGGGTCGGGGATCATCGAGGCCGTCGCCGAGCTGTTCCTCGCCGGAGTGATCACCGCCGACGGCAGGATCGTGCGGCCCGCGGGCACGGCCTCGCCGCGCCTGGTCGAGCACGGACGCACCCTGGCCTACCGGCTCTGCGACGACCCCGTGCTCGAGGTCGCCCAGACCGACGTCCGTGCCATCCAGCTCGCCAAGGCCGCGCTGCAGGCGGGCTGCCGGCTGCTGATGGACCGGCTCGGTGTCGACACTGTCGACCGGATCCGGCTCGCCGGGGCATTCGGCAGCCACATCGACCCGACGTACGCGATGGTGCTCGGACTGCTGCCCGACTGCGACCTGGACCGGGTCGAGGCCGCCGGCAACTCGGCTGGTACGGGAGCGTTGATGGCCCTGCTGTCCACGGCCGCGCGCGCCGAGGTGGAGGCGGTGGCCGCGGGCATCGACAAAGTGGAGACCGCGATCGAGCCGGCGTTCCAGGAGCACTTCGTGCAGGCGATGAGCTTCCCGCACTCCCGCATCGCCTACCCCAGGCTGGCCGAGCGGGTGACCCTGCCGGCCCAGACGTCAGCGGCCGGTGGGCCGGCGCGACGCAGGAGGAGGACCGAGGTATGACCGTCGAGGACACCGGCCGCCGAGCGGGCGGCAGGCGCCGGCACCGGGACCGCGCCACCGTGCCCGCGGGTCCGCAACAACCCCCATGGCGGACGTTGCGCCGCCCGTACGAGCCCGTCCGCGCGGTGTCGGACGACCAGCTGGAGGCCATCCACCAGGCCTCGCTGCGGGTGCTGGCTGAGACCGGCATGGACTTCCTGCACCCGCGCGCCCGGACGATGTGGGCCGACGCCGGCGCCGACGTCCAGGGCGACCGGGTGCGAATGGACCCGGCACTGGTCGATTCGCTGGTCGCGCACGCGCCGACAACGTTCCGGCTGCACGCCCGCAACCCCGCCCGCGACGTGGAGATCGGCGGCGACGCTGTCGTCTTCAGCTCTGTCGCGAGCGCCCCGTACGTCGGTGACAACGCCGGCGGCCGCAGGGAGGGCAATGCGAAGGACTTCCAGGCACTGGTCCGACTGTCACAGACGCTCAACGCCATCCACGTGCACGGCGGCTATCCGGTCGAGCCGACCGACATCCACGCCTCGGTGCGGCACCTGCACGCCACCCGGACCCTGCTGACGGCCTCGGACAAGGCCGTCAGCGCCTACAGCCTCGGGGCGCAGCGCAACATCGACTGCCTGGAGATGGTGCGCATCGCGCGGCAGGTCGACGACGAGACGCTGGAGCGCGAGACGTCGATCCACACCGTCATCAACGCCAGCTCGCCGCTGCGGCTGGACCACCCGATGCTCGAGGGCGTGCTGGAGTACTCCGCACGCAACCAGATGGTGATCGTGACGCCGTTCACGCTGGCCGGGGCGATGGCCCCGGTGACCCTCGCCGGCGCCCTGGCCCAGCAGAACGCCGAGGCGCTGGCCGGCATCGCGTTCACTCAGCTCGTACGGCCCGGCGCACCGGTCGTCTACGGCGGGTTCACCTCCAACGTCGACATGCGCTCGGGCTCGCCGGCGTTCGGGACGCCGGAGTTCATGAAGGCAGCACTCGTCGGGGGCCAGCTGGCCCGCCGCGCCGGCGTCCCGTACCGCTCGTCCAACGTGTGCGCCGCCAACGCCGTGGACTCCCAGTCGGCCTACGAGAGCGTGTTCTCGCTGTGGGGGGCGGTGATGGGTGGCGCGAACCTCGTCTACCACGGGGCGGGCTGGCTCGAGGGCGGCCTGCGGTCGTCGTTCGAGAAGATGGTGATCGACGCCGACCTGCTGCAGATGGTGGCCGCCTTCCTGCAGCCGCTGGTCGTCGACGACGCCTCGCTGGCCGTCGAGACGATCGCCGAGGTGGGCCCGGGCGGGCACTTCTTCGGCACCCAGCACACCCAGGACCGCTTCCGCGACGCCTTCTTCGCCCCGATGGTCTCCGACTGGCGCAACTTCGAGAGCTGGGAGGAGGCGGGCAGCCCGACCGCCCTCGACCACGCCGCCCGGCTGGCCGGCGAGCTGGCCGACGGCTACGAACAGCCCAGCATGGACCCTGAGGTGCTCGCCGAGCTCGACGACTTCGTCGCCCGCCGGGTCGCCGAGGGCGGCGTACCCACCGACTTCTAGGAGCACCCGATGAGATCCACCGCCCAGGTCGTCGTCATCGGCGGCGGCGTCGTCGGCGCCAGCGTGCTCTACCACCTGACCAAGGCGGGCGTACGCGACGTGTTGCTGCTCGAGCGCGGCGAGCTGACCTGCGGCTCGACGTGGCACGCCGCCGGCGGGATGCACACGCTGAACGGCGACCCCAACGTCTCGGCGCTGCAGAAGTACACCGTCGAGCTGTACGAGGAGATCCAGCGCGTCTCCGGCATCGACTGCGGCATCCAGCTCAGCGGCGGGTTGATGCTCGCGGAGAGCCAAGAGCGGATGGACTGGCTGCGGATGGCGCACGCCAGGGGGCGCTATCTCGGCATCGACACCGAGCTGATCACCCCCGCCGAGGCCAAGGCCGAGCTGCCCTACCTCGACGAGTCGTACTTCGTCGGCGCCATGTACGACCCGATCGAGGGCCACGTCGACCCGTCCGGGGTGACCAGGGCGTTCGCGCGCGCGGCCCAGCTCGGTGGCGCCGAGGTCGTCCAGCACACGCCCGTACGGGCGCTGCGACGCCGCGGCGACGGCAGCTGGGAGGTCGACTGCGCCGAGGCGGGCACCGTGGTGACCGAGCACGTCGTCAACGCCGGCGGGCTGTGGGCCCGCGAGGTCGGCCGGATGGTCGGCCTCGAGCTGCCGGTGCTCGCCATGGAACACCACTACCTCATCACCGAGACGGTGCCCGGGCTGGCGGAATGGAACGCCTCCTCA
Organism: Nocardioidaceae bacterium; assembly: GCA_013698185.1. Classification (GTDB taxonomy): domain Bacteria; phylum Actinomycetota; class Actinomycetes; order Propionibacteriales; family Nocardioidaceae; genus JACCVL01. Next base: position 3,122 of record JACCVL010000073.1, on the reverse strand, counting down.
GGCCGGGTCGGCATGCATGCGATGGACTTCGCCGGCGAGGTCTACATGCGCCAGGAGGGCGACGGGCTGCTGCTCGGCACCTATGAGCCCGACGGGGTTCCATGGTCGCCGCACACAACGCCGTGGGACTTCGGCCCGCAGCTGCTGGCGCCGGACCTGGAGCGGATCGGCGCCCACCTGGAGGTCGCCTTCGAGCACTTCCCGATCTTCGCCGAGGTCGGCATCCGGCGGGTCGTGAACGGGCCGTTCACGTTCGCCCCCGACGGCAACCCGCTGGTCGGGCCCGTCCGCGGGCTGCCCGGCATGTGGGTGGCCTGCGGGGTGATGGCCGGACTCAGCCAGGGCGGCGGGGTCGGGCTCGCGCTGGCAGCCTGGATCGCCGACGGCGAACCCGGCTCCGACGTGTGGGGCATGGACGTCGCCCGCTTCGGCGACTTCGCGACGCCCGCGTACACCAACGCCAAGGTGCGCGAGAACTACGGCCGGCGGTTCCGCATCGCCTACCCCAACGAGGAGCTGCCCGCCGCCCGGCCGCTGCTCACCTCGCCGGTCCACGGTCGGCTCGACACCGCCGGGGCGGTGTGGGGCGCGTCGTACGGTCTGGAGCACGCCTTGTGGTTCCAGCGCGGCGACGGGCCGCGATTCGAGACTCCGACGCTGCGTCGCTCCGACGCCTGGGACAGCGTGGCGGCCGAGTCCCGTGCGGTGCGCGAGGGCGTGGGCATGATCGAGACCACCGGTTTCGCCAAGTACGAGTTCAGCGGTCCCGGAGCGCGGGATTTCCTCGACGGCCTGCTGGCGAATCGGCTACCCGAGCCGGGACGGCTGGCGCTGTCGCCGATGCTGAACGACACCGGCCGGCTGGTCGGCGACTTCACGGTCGCGGCGCTCGGCGCCGCTGACGGCGAGCGGCTCGTCGTGTTCGGCTCCGGCGCCGCGGAGCGCTACCACCAGCGCTGGTTCGACGCGCACCTGCCGGCCAGCGGCGACCAGGTGTCGTACCGCACCCTCGGCCCGGGCCTGACCGGCCTGGCGATCGCCGGGCCCGCCGCACGCGAGCTGCTGCAGGGCCTCACCGGCACCGACCTGTCTCCGGCGGCCTTCGGCTTCCTCGCCGTGCGCCGGATCGAGGTGGAGATGGTGCCGGTGCTGGCCGGGCGCATCTCCTTCACCGGCGACCTCGGCTACGAGCTGTGGGTGGAGCCGGCCTACCAGGCACGGCTGTTCGACCTGCTGGTCGAGGCCGGCCAGGCGTACGGGCTGCGGCTGTTCGGCGCACGGGCGCTGAACTCGCTGCGGCTGGAGAAGTCGTTCGGCGCCTGGGCCACCGAGTACCGCCCGGTCTACGACCCATACGAGGCGGGGCTCGGCATGTTCGTCAAGCCGGGCAAGGGCAAGTTCGTCGGCCGTGACGCCGCCGAGGCGGTGCGCGAACGCGGGCCGGTCCGGCGACTGGTGACCTTCACCGTCGACGCAGCCGACGCCGATGTGATCGGTGACGAGCCGATCTGGCACGACGGTGAGGTGGTCGGCCGGGTGACCTCGGGCGGCTACGCCCACGCCGCCGGGGCCTCGGTGGCCATGGGGTACGTGCCCGCCGAGCTGGCGGCGGCCGACGGCGGCTTCGCCATCGAGGTGGTCGGCGAGCGTCGCGCCGCCAGCCGGCTCGACGAGTGCCTGTTCGACCCCAGCGGGTCGCGGATGCGCGGCTGAGGCCCTATCGCGGTGCGGATGTGCGGCCCGGGCCCCCACCGGCTCACGATGCTCAGCCGAGGGTGAACGGGTCGCGGGTGGCACCGGTCAGCTCCACCCAGACCGATTTCGTCTCGGTGTAGTCATCGAGGGCAGCCATCCCGCTCTCGCGGCCGATGCCGCTGGCGCCGACCCCGCCGAAGGGCACGTGCGGCGCGACCACCCGGTAGGCGTTGACCCACACCGTCCCCGCGCGCAGCTTGGCCGCCACCCGGTGGGCGCGGTGCACGTCCTTGGTCCACACCGCACCGGCCAGGCCGAAGTCGGTACCGTTGGCCAGCGCGATCGCCTCCGCCTCGTCGGCGAAGCTGGTCACCGCCACCACCGGGCCGAAGATCTCCTCGCGTACCGCGCGCATCGACGCCGTCGTGCCAGTGAGCACGGTGGGCCGTACGAAGTAGCCGCCGAGCTCGTCGACGGCCTCGCCGCCGCAGGCGATCGTCGCGCCCTCGTCCCGGGCGGCGGCGAAATGGCTGAGCACTGTCTCGTACTGCTTGTCCGTCGCCATCGGCCCCATCTCGGTCTCGGGGTCGAGCGGGTTGCCGATCGTGATGGTCCGGGCGCGCGCCACGATCCGCTCGACGAGCGCATCCTCGACGTCTTCGTGCACGACCACCCGGGACCCCGCCATACAGGTCTGACCGGAGGCGGCGAACACCCCGGCGATGATCCCGTTGGCGGCCGCATCGAGGTCGGCGTCGGGGAAGACGACCTGCGCCGACTTGCCGCCCAGCTCGAGCGAGACCCGGGTGAGATTATCCGCGGCTGCCCGGGCGACCTGCCGCCCGACCTGCGTCGACCCGGTGAAGGCGATCTTGTCGATGCCCCGGTGGCTGGCCAGCGCCTTGCCGACCTCGGGACCCCACCCGGTCACCACGTTCACCACCCCCGGAGGGAAGCCCGCCTCCTCGGTCAGCCGGGCGAACGCGAGCGTGCTCACCGGTGTGTAGTCACTGGGCTTGATCACCAGCGTGCACCCGGCGGCGAGTGCCGGGGCGACCTTCCAGCTCAGCAGCATCAACGGGGAGTTCCAGGGCACGATGGCCGCCACCACCCCGACCGGCTCGTGCCGGGTGTACACCAGGTAGTTCGCCTTGTCGGTGGGGATGACGCTGCCTTCGTGCTTGTCGGCGAGCCCGGCGAAGTAGTAGTACCACTCGGGCAGGTACGCCATCTGGCCCGCCATCTCGCGCAGCAGCTTGCCGTTGTCGCGGGTCTCCAGCTCGGCTAGCCGATCCGCCTCCCGCGCGATCAGATCACCCAGGCGGCGCAGCAGCTTGCCTCGCTGGGTGGCGGTCAGCGCGCCCCAGTCGCCGGCCAGGGCTGCGCGGGCGGCGGCGACCGCCGCGTCGACGTCGTCGGCCCCGGCG
>JACCVL010000022.1 GCA_013698185.1 Nocardioidaceae bacterium | reverse complement strand
ACGATGAAGCCCGCCGACGCGATCAGGCCCCCGAACAGATAGGTCCAGTAGCTGAACATGTTCAGCCGCGGGAACGCCACGTCGGGTGCCCCGATCTGCAGCGGCATGATCGCATTCGCGAAGCCCGCGAACAGCGGCGTCGCGAACAGCAGCAGCATGATCGTGCCGTGCATCGTGAACAGCTGGTTGTACGTCTGGTCGGAGACCAGCTGGGTGCCCGGCTGCGCCAGCTCGGCTCGGATGAGCAGCGCCATCACGCCGGCCAGCAGGAAGAACACGAACGAGGTGACGAAGTACAGGTTGCCGATGACCTTGTGGTCGGTGGTGCTCATCACCTTTGCGGCGAGCTGGCCGATCGTCGGCTTACGCGGCTGCGGTGCCGGCGACGAGCCGGGCGCGGCTTGTCCTGGGGGTGCGACGGTGGTGGTCACTGCTCGGCTCCGTCCTCGCTGCTGCCGGCTTCCTCGTCCAGACCCGAAATGTCTCTGGTGATGCTCGCACCGTCGGCGTTGCCAACGTTGCCGGCGGCCTGCAGGTCCTGCAGGTGCGCGTCGTAGGTGTCGCGGTCGACCACCTCGAGGGTGAACAGCATCCGCGAGTGGTAGAGCCCGCACAGCTCCGAGCAGCGGCCCTCGTAGGTACCCTCGCGCGTCGGGGTGATCGAGAAGCTGTTCTCGCGGCCGGGGACCAGGTCTTGCTTGTAGAGGAATGCCGGCACCCAGAACGAGTGGATGACGTCTTGCGAGCGCAGCTCGATCTGCACCGTCTCGTTGACAGGCAGCATGAGGGTGGGTCGCTCCGCAGTGCTGCCGACGCTGTAGACCGACTCGCCGTTGGTCGCGTCCTCGTCGAGATAGGTGAACGCCCACGACCAGCGCTGACCCAGCACCTGGACGGTGTGGGTCGGTTCCGCAGTCGGCTGGATGTCTGAGTCGGTTTGGATCGTGTGGAAGAAGAACACCAGCACGACGATGATCGGCGCGACGGTGTAGAGCACCTCGATCGGCAGGTTGTAGCGCACCTGCGCGGGGATCTCGTCCTCGGAGCGGCGGCGGTAGCGCAGCGGCGCCCAGATGATCAGTCCGAAGGTGAAGATCCCCACGACGCCGGCGGCCACCCACGCGCCCAACCACAGCTGCGCCGTGGGGTCGGTGTCACTGCTGGCCCCGGTCGGCAGACCCAGGTCTTGCCCGGTGCAGCCGCTGAGCAGCAGCAGGCCTGCGACAGCCCCGATCCCTGAGCGCGCGACCCTGCCGCGGGCTCGCCGGCGGGTGCCCGCCCCGGTGTCACCCACGCTGAGTCGCCAGCTCACGGGCCGCCTTCCTGATCTGTCATCGGACGGGACGAAATCTACCCTCACCTGCGGGCGAACACGCGATCAGGTTGGCTGGACACGCAGCCGGGCCCCGCATGCCGGAGGTGCTGGCGTACGGGGCCCGGAGCGGAGCGGATCAGTGGAAGGAGTCACCGCAGGCGCACGAGGAGGTGGCCGACGGGTTGTCGATCGTGAACCCCTGCTTCTCGATGGTGTCGACGAAGTCGATCGTCGCGCCCATGAGGTAGGGCGAGCTCATCCGGTCGACGACGACGTTGACACCATCGAAGTCGCGCACCTGGTCGCCGTCGAGGTTGCGCTCATCGAAGAACAGCTGGTAGCGCAGACCGGAGCATCCGCCGGGTTGCACGGCGATGCGCAGGGCCAGGTCGTCGCGCCCCTCCTGCTCGAGCAGCGCGCGGACCTTGCCGGCGGCACCGGAGGTCAGCACCACGCCGTCGGTTGTGGGCTCGGCTGCGGTGGTGACGGTCTGGTCGCTCATCGGGTCACTCCTCTGAATGGCGGTCATGGGGGCGCGACGTAGCCAACATCGAGGTCGGGCCAGTCATTCCCGTGGTGCAGTCCTCTCCATGGTGCCACCTCCGATGGTGCCACCCGTCACCGACGCACCTCAACGCGACCACTGACGGGCCACCTTGGCCGCCAGGCTCGCCAACGAACCGACGGGGTCGCCGAGGGCCGCCTCGCCACCGACGAGGTCGGTGGCCGAGTACGCCTGCTCGACGCCGAGGGCACGCATCTCCCTGCTGGCGACATCCACCCGCCCGGCCAGGACCACACACGGGCGTGCGGCCGCCCCGGCGGCCTGCGCCACGCCGTACACCACCGTGCCGTCTCGCGAGGAGTAGTCGAAGGCGCCCTCCCCGGTCAGGACAAGGTCCACTGCGGCGCAACGTACGGCCAGGCCGGCAACGTCGGCCACAAGCTCGACGCCGCCTCGGCGGCTGCCGCCGAGCAGCTGCAGCGCGAAGCCGAGCCCACCGCCGGCTCCTGCGCCTGGTCGGTCGGCGGCCGAGCGGTCCGTGGCCAGGGCCAGCCGCTCCAGCAGGCCGTCCACGGCCGGCTTGCGCTCGTCGGCGATGCCCCGGTGCCCACCGTGGACGTTGGTGGCCCCCCGGAGTCCGAGCAGCGGGTTGTCCACGTCGCTTGCCATGACCAGCTCGACGTCACCGATACGTCGGTAGGCCCAGGTGAGATCGACCGCCGACCCGTCCACCAGTGCTGCCAGGCCGGCCGCACCGGCGCGCAGGTCGATGCCGCTGCCGATTCCAGGGTCGGCACCTAGCGCGTTCAGCAGCCCGGCACCGCCGTCGTTGGCAGCGACGCCCCCGAGCCCGACCACCACCCGCTCGGCGTCGGCGTCGATCGCGGCGCCGATGAGCTCGCCGACGCCGAAGGACGTGGCGTGCTCGGGGTCACGCCGGTCGGCCGGGGTGAGGTGCAGACCGCAGGCCTGCGCGGCCTCGACGTAGGCCGTGCCGTCGTGCATGAGCACCGTGGCGGGCACCCGTACGCCGTAAGGGCCTGACACCGAGACGGCGAGCAACTCGCCGTCGAGGTGCGAGGCGAGCGCGTGCACGAAGCCCGGGCCGCCGTCGGACATCGCCAGCGCGGACAGCTGGTCGTCGGGTGCGTGCCGGTGCCAGCCCTCGACGATGACAGCAGCGGCCTCCACCGCGCTCAGGGTGCCGGCGAACTTGTCCGGGGCTACGAGTATGCGCATGGCCGCATCTTGCCTGCCCGGCTGGCGGCCCCCTGCTGCGCTGCGCCCCGTAAACGTGGCGCCGGAACTGTGTACGTGGCGTCTGCGCCCCGTAAAGGCACGCTGCACCACGTTTACGTGGCGCAGGACAGGGCGTGACGCGGGACAGGACGCGGCGCGTGCGTCAGGCGAGGGCGGGAGTCCCCCACAGCGCGAGCCAGCGGTGCAGCTCGGGCTCGATGCGCAGGTCGGTCCCGACGGCGCCGCGCACCTGGAGTTCCATGGCGTTGTCGCGCCGCTCGGCGCCCGGCACCGGCGCGAACGGGTAGAACGTCCCGCGCTTGTAGAGGTAGACCACCCCGACCTGTCGCCCGTCGGGGGCCACGAAACCCACCACCGAGCACAACAGTGAGGGTCCGAAACCGTTGTTCTCCAGCGTCTGATTGACCGCATGCAGCTCGGTGACCAGGTCGCTGAGCGCGTCGGCCGGCTGCCGGCACACGAGCGAGGTGAAACCGTACGAGTCGTGGCTGGTCTCGACGGCAGGGCCACCGTCGGCGTCGAGGAGCTGCTGGAGGTCGGCCTCGGCGGTCGCGAACGCCGCACCCTCGTTGGCGCGGTAGCAGACGGCGCCGACGCCGGTCGGCCGCAGACCGATGGCGGCCTCGAGGGTGAACGCCGCCTGGGTGATGCCGAAGAGCGCATCGAGGTCGGCCTTGGCCGGCCGGCTGCGGCCGAGCAGGGAATCGAACAGACCCATCGGGCGGCTCAGACCTGTCGGCCGAGGTCGCCGGACACCTTGGCCAGCTGCGCGAGCCGCTGGTCGAGGCTCGGGTGGCTGGAGAACAGCGCCGTCAGCGACTGCTTGTTGAGTGCCGGGGCGAACAGGAAGGCGCTGACCGGCTCGGCCTGGCGCAGGTCGCGGGTGGGGATGCGCGCCATGTCGCCGGAGATCTTGGTCAACGCGGAGGCCAGCGACGAGGGGCGCCCGGTCAGGTAGGCAGCGGCGCGGTCTGCCGACAGCTCTCGATAGCGCGACAACGCCCGGGTGAGCAGGAAGCTGATCAAGTAGACGGCGATGCTCGCCACCCACACCGCAAGGAAGACCGCGGCGTTGTTGCGGTCACGGCCCCCGCCGCCGAAGTACAGACCCCAGCGCATGATCAAGCCCGCCAGCACCCCGAGCGTGGACGCCACGGTCATCACCGACACGTCGCGGTGCGCCACGTGTGCCAGTTCGTGTCCGAGCACCCCTTCGACCTCGTCGGCGTCCAGCCTACGGAGCAACCCCGTCGTCACGCACACCACGGCGTGGCTCGGCGAGCGCCCGGTGGCGAAGGCGTTCGGGATGTCGGTGTCGGCGACGGCGACCCGCGGCTTGGGCATATCGGCGA
>JACCVL010000301.1 GCA_013698185.1 Nocardioidaceae bacterium | reverse complement strand
GGGCGGAGACGCGCTGGGCAGGGTTGCGGTGGAACGCCGCGGCGGCCACCGCCGCCCAGGGGTCAAACGGTGTCACCGGGCTGTCCGAGCCGAGAGCGAGCGGGACTCCGGCGCGGCTCAGGTCGGCCAGCGGGTTCATGGCCAGCGCGCGTGCGCTGCCGAGGCGCTCGGCGTACATGCCCGCCTGTCCGCCCCAGGCGGCGTCGAAGGCCGGCTGCACAGACGCGGTGATCCCGAGGTCGGCCAGCGTGTCGATCGAGACCTGGTCGATGAGCTCGACGTGCTCGAGGCGGTGCCGAGCGCCGCGGATCACGCCGGCGCCAACGAGGTCACCCGCGGACCGGAGGCCGGTGACGGCGGCGTCGACCGCCGCGTCGCCGATCACGTGGAAGCCGGCCTGCAGTCCGGCTCGCGTGCAGGCCACGACGTGGTCGCGGATCTGCTCGGCGGCCAGATAGCGGTGCCCGCAGGTGTCGCCGTCTGCGTACGGGTGCCGCAGTGCCGCGGTGCGCGAGCCCACCGAGCCGTCGACGCACAGGTCGCCCGCCAGACCCACGAGCCGGTGTCCGGCCGGGAGCGCGAGCTCGGCGACCAGGGCGGCCACCTGATCCGGCCCGGTTGCGAGCGCGCCGCGGTAGGCGACGACAGTGGGCAGGGCGGGGCCGTCGGGCTGGGCGCTGACGTCGTCGACGAGGCCCAGCAGCTCGGCGAGATCGCTGAGCGGCGCGATGTGCGGGGCAGACATCTCGTGCAGGCAGCCGATTCCGGCGGCCGCGGCCGCGCGCAACGCGACATCGTGCATCCGTCGCCGCTCGCCGGCGTCGAGGCCTTGGCGGGTCAGGGCCCGGGCGGCATGGTGCGCCTCCCGTTCGACGAGACCGTCGTCGCTCCAGCCGGGCAGCTCCGCGAGCGCGTGCCGTTCGGCCAGCGCGGTCGACACCACGGCGGAGTGCACGTCGACGCGGGCCAGGTAGACCGGGCGGCCGCCTGCCGCACGGTCCAGCTCCACACGGGTCGGTGGCCGCCGCTCGGGCCAGCCCCGCTCGTCCCAGCCGTGGCCGAGGACCGGTCCGCTCCCCCGCCGCGCCGCCGCCTCGACCAGCGCGAGCACCGCGTCGACGCCCGTCGCGCCGGTCAGGTCCAAGCCGGTCAGTGCCAGCCCGGTCTCGGTCGTGTGCGCGTGCGCGTCGACGAACGCCGGGGTGACCAGGCCCCCGTCCAGGTCGACAACCTCGTCTGCGCTGGCGGCGTGGTTGGCTGCAGCGGCGTTGGAGCCGACCCATGCGACGGTGTCACCGACGACGACCATGGCCTCGGCGAACGGGTCGGCGGGTGAATACACCGCTCCCCCGCGGTACAGCGTCGTACGCGCTGGCCGGTGCGGTCGCATCGGACCAGTGTCGCTCACCCTGCCGCAGCCGCCCGCCCTGCGCTGCGCCACGTTTACGTGGCCGGGCGTCCCTTTACGTGGCGCCCACCCCCCGTAAAGGGTCACTACGCCACGTTTACGTGGCGCAGGGCCACCGCACCCGCACACCCGCGCTCAGAGCCGGGCCCGGAGCAACTGGTCGACGCCGTCGTACGAGCGCAGCAACCGCAGCGCGAGCTCCGCGTGCCCGGGGGTGTAGCCGTTGCCCACGAGCATCGTGACGTCGGCGGCGAGACCCTCGGCGCCCAGCGCAGCGGCGCTGAACGAGGTGGCCATCGAGAAGAACACGACCGTCCCCCCCGCGGCGGTGGCGAGGATCGCGCCGCCCTCGCAACCGGGGACGTCGACGCAGACCACGGTGACGTCCGCGGGGCCGCCTGCCCGTGCGACCGCCCCGGACAGCGCGACCGGGTCGCGGGCGTCGGCGATCACCACCTCGTCAGCGAGACCGGCGGCTCGCAGCGACTCGGCCTCGCGCCTCACCGGGACGACACCGATCACCCGCCCAGCGCCGGCGTCTCGGGCCGCCGCGCAGGACAGCGAGCCACTCTTGCCGGCGGCGCCGACCACGCACACCGTCGGCGCCTTGTAGCCGCCGACGACCCGTGCCGTCAGTGCCGGCGCGCCGCACACGTCGAACACCGCCAGCGACAGCGCCGGTGGCAGGTCGGCCGGTAGCCGGGTGGCGATGCTGCGCCCGAACAAGATGGCGTAGCCGTCACACGGCACCTGCTCGCTGCGGCCGTCCCACCCGGCAAGGTCGTCCTCAATCACCAGCGGGGTGAGGCTCAGCGACACCAGGGTGGCGATCCGGTCCCCCACCGACAGGCCCAGCACGGAGTCCGGACCGACTTCCTCGACCGTGCCCACGAGCATCCCGCCGGAGCCGGTCACGGGGTTGTGCATCTTGCCGCGGCTGCGCACGATGTCGAGCACCGCGGCCCGAAGCGCCGCGCCGTCCGAGTGCCCGGCGACGCGGTGGGCCTGCTCGAGCTGTCGGAAGGACGCGGCGTCGAGGTTGAGCCGCTCGACGCGTATGCACACCTCGTCGGGCCACAGGTCGCGGCGGGTGTCGAGACGCTCAGCAGCCTGCGGCAACACCCCCGGCGGATCGAGGACGCGGTGCATACCGGTCGCCACCTGTTCGGGAGTCACCGGATTACCTCTCTCAGATAATGGGCTTCACCGGAGATCATCCGGCGAGCCGGTGGACTGGCACACGTATTGTCCGTACCCTAACGCGCATGAGCACCGAGCAGCCCTACTCCTACCGCGGCCGGGAACTCGTCGAGCCGGACTGGACCAGGCTCCCCGGTTGGCGTGACGTGAGTGCAACGGACTGGGAGTCCGCCCAGTGGCAGCGTGCTCACTGCGTCAAGAACGTCCGCCAGCTGCGTGACGTGCTCGGCGACGGCATCGCCGAGCGCTTCTTCGCCGATCTCGAGCGCGACCAGGCCGAGCGGGCCACGATGTCGATGCTGATGCCCCCGCAGATGGTCAACACCATGATCCCCGGCGTGGCTCCCGATGAGCCCGGAGCGACCAAGGCCCTGTACGACGACCCGGTACGCCGCTACATGCTGCCGGTCTTCTCCGACCGGCGCGGCGACTGGCCGAGCCACCCGTACGCCACCCGCGACTCCTTGCACGAGCACGACATGTGGGTCGCCGAGGGGCTGACTCACCGGTACCCCACCAAGGTGCTCGCCGAGCTGCTGTCCACCTGCCCGCAGTACTGCGGGCACTGCACCCGGATGGATCTGGTCGGAAACTCCACCCCGCAGGTGGTCAAACTCAGGTTCGGCGCCAAGCCGGCCGACCGCTACGAGCAGATGATCGACTACCTGAAGCGCACGCCGGGTGTCCGCGACGTCGTGGTGTCCGGTGGCGACGTGGCCAATATGCCGTTCAAGAACCTCGAGGCCTTCGTGGACAGGCTGCTCGAGATCGACAACATCCGTGACGTCCGGCTGGCCACCAAGGCCCTGATGGGCCTGCCGCAGCACTGGCTGCAAGACGACGTCCGGGCCGGTATGGAGCGGCTGGCGACGACGGCTCGCGCGCGCGGGGTCCAGATCGCCATCCACACCCACGTCAACCACGCCAACTCCGTCACGCCGCTGGTGGCCAAGGCGGCACGGGCGATGCTGGACACCGGCATTCGCGACGTGCGCAACCAGGGTGTGCTGATGCAGGGCGTCAACGCCGACGCCCACGAGCTGCTCGACCTGTGCTTCGCGCTCACCGACGGCGCCGGCATCCTGCCGTACTACTTCTACATGTGCGACATGATCCCGTTCTCCGAGCACTGGCGGGTCTCGGTCGACACCGCGCAGCGGCTGCAGCACGCGATCATGGGCTACCTTCCGGGCTTCGCCACGCCGCGCATCGTGTGCGATGTGCCCTTCGTCGGCAAGCGCTGGGTGCATCAGCTCGCCGACTACGACCACGAGCACGGCATCTCGTACTGGACGAAGAACTACCGCACCTCGCTAGAGGGCGACGACCTGGACGCGCTGCAGCGCACGTACGCCTACTACGACCCGCTCCACACGCTCCCGAGCACGGGTCAGGACTGGTGGCGCCAGCAGGTCGGTGCCGAGGCGGCCGGTGACCACGCTGCGGCGGAGCAGGCGGCTCGGTCCAGCCGAGAGGCCGCGCACGCACAGGCCGCCGGCGCCTGAGACCTGCTCAGGCCGGCGACCGGTGGGTCATCGAGCCTGTCGCCCGGTCCTCGTACGGCGTCGACAGCACGACGGTGGTGTGGGTGCTGACGTTGGCGGCGGCCCGGATGCGCGCCAGCAGGTCCTCCAGCGCGAGCGGGCTGGCCACGCGCACCTGCAGCAGATAGCTGAAGTCACCGGCCACCGAGAAGCACGAGGTGATCTCGGGCAACGGGGCGAGCCGATCCGGTGAGTCGTCGGGCTGGCTGGGGTCGATCGGGCGGACCGCGACGAACGCCGTCAAGCCTTGGCCCATCCGGCCGTGGTCGATCCGCGCGCCGTAGCCGGTGATGACGCTGCGCTGCTCCAGCCGCTTGACCCGCTGGTGCACCGCCGACGTCGACAGGCCGGTCTCGCGGCCGAGGTCGGTGAACGACAACCGCCCGTAGGCGGCGAGCAGCTCGACGATGCGGCGGTCGAGCGGGTCGAGCGGGGCGGGCTGCTCGACCGGCGCGCTCATCGGGCGTCCAGGCGGGTGAGCTCGCGGGAGGTGGTGTTGAGGCGTTCCGCACCGTCGCCGGTGACGACCACGATGTCCTCGATTCGGGCGCCGTGGCTGCCGGCCTGGTAGATGCCCGGCTCGATGGAGAAGGCCATGCCCGCCTCCATCGGCACCGTGTTGCCCGCGACGATATAGGGCTCCTCGTGGGTCTCCCTGCCGATGCCGTGCCCGGTGCGGTGCAGGAACTGCTCGCCGTGTCCGGCGGTGGTAATGATGTCGCGGCCGACGGCGTCGATCTCCTGGGCGGAGACCCCCGGCCGTACGGCGGCGCACTGGGCCTGCTGCGCCTGGAGCAGCACGGCGTAGTAGGCCATGAACTCCGCCGGCGCCGCGCCGCCGGTGACGTAGGTGCGGGTGGAGTCCGAGCAGTACCCGGCGGCGGTCCCCCCGATGTCGACCACCACCGGCTCGCCCGCCTCGATGGTCTTGTCGGACAGCTCGGCGTGCGGCGAGGCAGCGTTGGGTCCCGAGGCGACGATGACGAAGTCCGTCCGGTCATGGCCCTCGGCGACGATCGCCGCAGCGATGTCGCGACCCACCTCGCGCTCGGTGCGGCCCGGCCGCAGCCACTCCCCCATTCGGGCGTGCACCCGGTCGATGGCGGCACCGGCGGCTCGCAACGCCGCCACCTCGGCGGCGGATTTGCGCATCCGCAGCTCGCGCAGGACCGGCCCGGCGGCCAGCTGTCGGACGTGGGGAGCCGCGGCGGCGAGAGCGAGAGCCTTGACCGCCCACATCCGGTCGTCGACCGCCATCGTGGTGGCATCGGCGGGCAGCAGCCCGGCGGTGAGCGCGTACGGGTCGTCGGTCTCCTGCCAGGTCACCACCTCGATGCCGAGGTCGGCGACCGGTGAGGCCTGCGCGGCCGGCCCCTCCAGCGCCGGCACCACCAGCCGCGCAGGACCGACGGCCGGAAGCACCAGGCAGGTGAGCCGCTCGAGTGCGATGGCGTCGTAACCGGTGAGGTAGGCGAGGTCGGCGCCGGGTGAGACCAGCAGCGCGTCGACGCCCGCGGCGGCAGCCACGCCCTGGGCGCGCCGCAGCCGGCCGGCATGCTCGGTCTCGTCGGGCGCTGGCTGCAGCTGGGTCTCGGTCACAATCGGCAGGCTATACGCGCCGGCCGACGACCGATCGACCCTGCCGGGCGTCCGGTCGGCGTTGAGCGCCATGGAGCCCGGCGACGGGCATGATGGGTGGCGACACACACCTGCGACCGCGGAGGGGCCCGTGCACGCAACCGACCTGCTCGTCGACGCTCTCGGCCGGATAAGGGACACTGTGCACGAGGCGGTCGACGGCCTCGACGAGGAGCAGCTGGCCACCCGGATCGCTCCTCAGGCGAATACCATCGCCTGGCTGGTCTGGCACCTGTCCCGGGTGCAGGACGACCATCTCGCCGAAGCCGCCGGGTCGGTGCAGGTATGGACGTCCGACGGCTGGGTCGAGCGTTTCCGGCTCGGCTTCGGCGGTTCCGCCACCGGCTACGGACACAGCTACGCCGAGGTCGGCCGGGTCCGCGCCTCCGCGGAGCTGCTGTCGGGCTACCACGACGCCGTGCACGCGCGGTCCTCCGGCTGGGTACGCAGCCTCGACACCGACGCCCTGGAACGGGTCGTCGACGAGTCGTGGGACCCCCCGGTCACCCTCGCCGTCCGACTGGTGAGCGTGATCGACGACGACATCCAGCACGCCGGCCAGGCTGCGTTCATCCGCGGGATCCTGGAGCGCGGCACACCGC
>JACCVL010000286.1 GCA_013698185.1 Nocardioidaceae bacterium | reverse complement strand
GCTCGCACCGAGTCCGCCGACCAGAGGTGGAGACGATGATGAGCACTGCCACACCGAGCAGACCCGCATCCAGAGACGAGCTTCGACTGACCCGGCGCGGTCGGCTCGTGCTGGTGCTCAGCGTGCTGTGCCTGGTCCTGCTGGCGACCGTCGCGGTCGGGTCGTCGGTGCTGGCCACCAGCACATCCGGCGAGCCGCTCGAGGCTGCCCGGGTGACCGTGCAGCCCGGACAGACGCTGTGGGACATCGCGGCGTCCAGCGGAGCCGGTGGTGACCTGCGCGACACCGTCTACCGCATCCAGCAGCTCAACCATCTTGACGGCGCCGAGCTGCAGATCGGCCAGACCCTCGAGGTCCCGAGCTCTGACTGAGCCGGTCAGAGGACGCTGGTGCCGTCGGAACCGCCGGCGCTTGCTCGGTGAGCGGCGGCAACGGGTACGGCCCAGCGGTAGGTGGCGCGGTTAACGAAGATGCCGAACAGGTACTCCTTGCTCAGCACCGTTCCCGTGGTGAGACCGAGCCGGTCGAGCCGCTCGAGCCGGACGGCGCCCGCTCATCATCATCGTATGGTTCGGGATGGTCTCCATGACCGGCAGCGAGCGCGCCTGCGCCCGGTGCAGGCCCTGGCGCCGGAGCGCCGCGAGCCGGTTCACCCAGTGTTCGCCGACCCCTCACCTCCCCCTCCGGCTCACGATCCGGCCCGGGGTGGGTACGGGCGGCCCGGGGTGGGTACGGGGAGGCGTGCCGGTTGCCGCCGCAGAGCCTCGTGCGTTGAGCCTGGAGGTGCTGCAGGCCTGGGCGGCCCGCGACGTCCCGCTGCCCGGGCGCGGTCGGACCGCCCAGCGCTGGGCGGAGCTGACCGAGATCGGCCGTGCGGACCTCGCGCTGGCCAAGCTGGTGGAGCCACACCACGACGCGGCCGCCATCCTGGCCGACCTCGGCGGGCCACCGCCGGCCGGGGGCGAGGTGTGGGCGGTCTGGGCCGCCGAGCCGCCCGGCGCCGGTCTGCGCGCCGAGGCCGTCGCCGACGGCTGGCAGCTGACTGGCCGCAAGCCGTTCTGCTCCGGGGCGGCGTTGGTCACCCATGCGCTCGTCACCGCCCACGACGTGCGGTCGGACGCAAGCCGGCTGTTCGCCGTCGACCTGCGCGCCGAGCGCGACCGCGGTGGTCGCGCCGTACTGGAAGCGCCGACGTGGGTGGGAGCCGGGATGGCCGCGGCCGACACCCGTACGCTCGCCTGCTCCGCGGTCCGCGCTACCCCGGTGGGGGAGCCCGGCGCCTACACCGACCGGGTCGGTTTCTGGCACGGGGCGATCGGTGTGGCGGCCTGCTGGCTCGGTGGCCTACGCGGGGTCGCGGCCCGGCTGCTCGACCGCGCCGGGCGCAGCGGGCCCAGCGAGCTGATCGCGATGCACCTCGGTGCGGTCGCGGCGGCCGTTCACCGCTGTGACGCCGTGCTCGCCGTGGCGGCCGCTCGAGCCGACGCGGGCGAGCACACCAGCTCTGAGATTGCCCGTTGCGAGGCCGAGGCGGTCCGGGCCACGGTCGCCGCCGCGGTCGAGGAGGTCCTCAGCCGGGTCGGGCGTGCGCTGGGGCCCGGTCCGCTGGTCGCGGATGCGGCACACGCCCAGCGGGTCGCCGACCTTCAGGTCTTCGTCCGCCAGCACCATGCGGAGGCAGATCTCGCCGCACTGGGCACGCTGCTGGCCGAGCGCGCGGCTCGCGGGGACGCCCGGTGGTGAGCCGCCCGGGTGACGGTGAGCAGCGTCGGGCCGGACACCCTCGGCGCTACACCGAGGAGACGGCGTGGCGTGCGTGGGACGGCTGGGCCACGCTGCCCGACCTCGACCTGCCTGCAGCCGGCCAACTCGTCAGCGTCGTCTCCGCTCACCCCGACGACGACGTGCTCGCCATCGGCGGTCTGGTTCAGCGGCTGCGCCGGCGCGGCTGCGACCTGGCGTTCGTCTGCGCCACTGACGGTGAGGCATCGCACCCCGACAGCCCGACGATGACACCGACCCGGCTGGCGTTGCACCGCACCGACGAGCTGGGCCGGGCGCTGGCACGGCTCGGATGCAGCGGTGCGAGGCACACGGCGCTGCACCTGCCGGACGGTCGCCTGGGCGACGCGTCCGCCGAGCTGGCCAACCGGCTCGAGCCCTCCCTGCAGGACGCCGCGGTCGTCCTCGCGCCGTGGCGGGGCGACGGGCACCCCGATCATGAGGCCTGCGGCCGGGCGGCGGTCACGGTGAGCGACAGGTGGCAGGCTGGTCCAGCGGTGTGGGAGTACCCAGTGTGGGCCTGGCACTGGGCCGAACCCGGCAGCCCGGCCGTGCCGTGGGGGCGCGCTCGCGCGGTGCGGCTGGGCACCGAGGAGCGCCTGGGCAAGGCCGAGGCGATCAACGAGTTCCGCAGCCAGGTGGAACCGCTGAGCGACGACCCGGCCGATGCGCCCGTGCTGCCGCACGCCGTGCTGGCCCACTTCACCCGTGCGGTCGAAGTGGTGTTCACGTGACAGACGCCGGCTACTTCGACGATCTGTACGGGCGCACCGCGGACCCGTGGGGACTCGCCACCGAGCCGTACGAGGCGCGCAAGTATGCGCTCACGCTGGCGTCGCTACCGCGCGAGCGGTATCGCCGGGTCTTCGAGCCCGGATGCGCGATCGGGGTGCTCACGCGGCTGCTGGCGCGACGCTGTGACGAGGTGCTGGCCTGGGACGGGGCGGCTGCGGCTCTGGCGCTGGCCCGCGCGCGGCTTGCCGACCTCGAGCACGTCACGCTGGAGCAGGCGCGGGTGCCGATGCGCTGGCCGGGTGGTGGCTTCGACCTGCTCGTCGTCTCCGAGCTGCTGTACTTCCTCGACGCCGGCGAGCGGACGGCGTTCCATGACCGGGCGTTGGGCAGCCTCGAGCCGGGTGGTCACCTGATCGCGGTGCACTGGCGGCACGGCTTCGACGAGGCGTCGAGCGACGGGGACGCCGCCCACGCCGAGCTCGCGGCGCTCGACGGGTTGTCCCCCCTGGTGGACCACGTCGAGCCCGACTTCCTGCTCGGCCTGTGGGAGCGGGCCCGTGACTGACCGTGTCGACGCGGTCGCCGTCGTCGTGCCGGCGCGCAACGAGGCCGCGGTGATCGGCGACTGCCTGCGAGCGATCGAGGTGGCCCGGTTGCCGGTGGTGCGCACCGGCGTCCCGGTCGTCGTGGTGGTCGTCGCCGACTCGTGCGGCGACCAGACTGCCGACATCGCCCGCGCGGCTGGGATCCACGTCCAGGTGCTGCAGGCCGGCAGCGTCGGCGCCGCCCGCGCGGCGGGGTGCGCGTACGCGCTGCAGGTGCTGGCCGGTGTGCGGCGG
>JACCVL010000105.1 GCA_013698185.1 Nocardioidaceae bacterium | reverse complement strand
CACGCTCATCGCGTAGTCGAGATAGCTGCGCCGCATCTCGTGCTGCAGCTCGACCGGCTGGATGCGCTGGACGGGCTCGGGCTGCTCGTCGTCGGTGGTGGTGGTGGTGGTGTCGTCAGGCACGCGGGGATCCTTGTCTGGCAGGTGGTGGGACGGTAGTCATCGCCACCGGGAGGCTCTGGTCAGATGTCGAGGAAGCGGACGTCCTTGGCGTTGCGCTGAATGAACGACCGGCGCTGCTCGACGTCCTCGCCCATCAAGATCATGAACAGCTCGTCGGCGTTGGCCGCGTCGTCCAGGCTGACCTGCAGCAACACCCGCCCATCAGGGTCCATCGTGGTCTCCCACAGCTCCTTGGCGTTCATCTCACCGAGGCCCTTGTAACGCTGCAGTGCGCCGTTCTTGGGCAGCCGCCGGCTGGCCTCGGCGCCGGCCGCGAGCAGGCCCTCGAGCTCACGGTCGGAGTAGGCCAGCTCGTGGGTCGCGTTCGACCACTTGATCTTGAACAGCGGCGGCTGGGCGAGGTAGACGTTGCCGCCCTCGATCAGCTGGCGCATGAACCGGAACAGCAGCGTCAGCAGCAGCGTCGAGATGTGCTGGCCGTCGACGTCGGCGTCGGCCATCAAGATGACCTTGCCGTAGCGCAGCTTGTCGCGGTCGAAGTCGTCGTGGATGCCGGTGCCCAGTGCGGAGATGATCGACTGCACCTCGGTGTTGGCGAGCACCCGGTCGATGCGCGCCTTCTCGACGTTCAGGATCTTGCAGCGGATCGGCAGGATGGCCTGCGTACGCGGGTCGCGGCCACCCTTGGCGGAGCCGCCGGCGGAGTTCCCCTCGACGATGAAGACCTCGCACTCGTCGGGGTTGCGCGACTGGCAGTCGGCGAGCTTGCCCGGCAGCCCGCCGCCGCCGAGCAGGCCTTTGCGGTTGCGGGCCAGGTCGCGAGCCTTGCGGGCCGCGATCCGCGCCGCCGCGGCGGCCATCGACTTGCGGACGATGTCCTTGCCCTCGGCGGGATTGCGGGCGAACCACTCGCCGAGCTGGTCGTTGACGGTGCGCTGCACGAACGACTTGGCCTCGGTGTTGCCCAGTTTCGTCTTGGTCTGTCCCTCGAACTGCGGCTCGGACAGCTTGACCGACACGATGGCGGTCAGGCCCTCGCGGATGTCGTCGCCCGACACCCGGTCGGCCGGCTTCTTGACCTGGCCCCACTCCTCGGCCCAGCGGTTGACCGTCGTGGTCAGCGCGGAGCGGAACCCCTCCTCGTGGGTGCCACCCTCGTGGGTGTTGATGGTGTTGGCGAAGGTGTGCACCGACTCGGTGAAGGAGGTGTTCCACTGCATCGCCACCTCCAGTGAGAACCCCGCATCGGAGTTCTTGTCGGCGTTCTCGGCCTCGAAGGCCACAATCGTGCGGTGGATGGCGTCCTTGGGCCCGTTGAGGTGCTTGACGAAGTCGACCAGGCCGTCGTCGTAGCGAAAGCAGCGCTCCATGCCACCGGTGCTGCTGTGGTGCACGCCGTCCTCGTTGCCGTGGGTGTTCTCCGCCCCGCCATCGACCGCGGTGGGCACGGTGGCGTCCTCCACCGCCTCGACGATCTCGTCGGCGCCGGACCTCTCGTCTCGGACGACGAGCTCCAGACCCTTGTTGAGGAACGCCATCTCCCGGAAGCGACTAGCCAGGGTGTCGAAGGAGTAGTGCGTGGTCTCGAAGATGTCCTCACTGGCCCAGAAGGTGATCGTGGTGCCGTGGTCTTCGCTGGCCTCGTGGCGTTGCAACGGCGCGTCGGGCGCCCCGTAGACGAAGGCCTGGGTCCAGCGGTACCCGTCGCGGCGGACCTCGACCTCCAGCCACGACGACAGTGCGTTCACCACCGAGACGCCGACCCCGTGCAGGCCGCCGGACACCTTGTAGCCACCCCCGCCGAATTTGCCACCCGCATGCAGCACGGTCATCACCACGGTGACCGCCGGCAGCCTCTCGGTCTTGTGCTCGTCGACGGGAATGCCGCGGCCGTCGTCGCGCACGCGGACACCGCCGCCGGTGAGCAACGTGATCTCGATGCGGCTGCAGTGACCAGCGAGCGCCTCGTCGACGGAGTTGTCTACCACCTCGTACACCAGGTGGTGCAGCCCGCGCTCGCCGGTGGACCCGACGTACATGCCGGGCCGCTTGCGTACCGCCTCGAGACCCTCCAGGACCTGGATCGTGCTTGCGTCGTAGGCGGGTGTGCTGACGCTCGGGTCCGCGGTCACGCTGTGTTGCCTCCCGGGCTGAGGCGCCGTGGAGGCCGGCGATGAGCACCGGTCCGCGTGGGCGCGGGACATGACGAGGGACCGGTCCTGACACGCAAACCATTGACTCGCGCGACGGGCGGTCCCGATGGCTCCAGTCTACCCGTACGCGCTGCTGACAGGGTGGAGCCGTCCACAGCGATGCCTCGCGTTGTCTGGAACCATCCTGAACAGGGCCTCGCGCCCCTCCAGAGCCTCCGGCGACCGAGCAACAAGGGGCGGGTAGCGGCCGCCCGTCGCGGTCGGCGCCTGGACGCGGCCTTTCAGCCGTAGGTGTCGCGCGGGCCCCGACCGTCGCGCACGGTGAACAGGCCGTGCCGCCAGGACGGAGCCTGGGGGCCTCGCACGTCGATGCGGGCGACGGTGTCGGGTCCGATCTCGTCGTGCAGGCGCTGCAGCACGGTGGGGACGAGTAAACGCATCTGGGTGGCCCACGCAGTCGAGTCGGCTCGCACGACGAGCCGGGTGTCGATGAACTGTTCGGGGCGACAGTGCTGCGCCACCTCGGCGCCCACCAGCGTGTCCCAGCGGGAGAACACCCCGTGCACCGCCACGTCGGCCGCCCAGCCGTGCTCGGCGACCAGCCGCGACATCAGCCGGTCCAGCCGTTGGGGGTCACGCTCGTCCGGTCCGGGCCCGGACAGCTTCGGGCCGGTGACCGGACGGGACGACGCGCTCCAGCGCGCGCCGCCGCCATCGGAGCGACCTCGCCCCTTGTCCTGACCCCGGCGGCGACCGCCGGCGCCGCGATAGGCACGGGCCACGCTGCGTGCCAGCTCACCGCCGGCCGGGTCGTGCTCGGCCGCGACCGGGTCGGGATCGTCAGCCACGTTGCACCACCCCGTCCACCACGTCGAAGCGAATGCCCGACAGGGAGCTCGGCACGTCGGCTGGCACCGCGGCAGTCACCAGCACCTGCTCCGCCTCGGCGACGGACTTCGCCAGGTGGTCGCGACGGTCCTGGTCCAGCTCGGCGAACACGTCGTCGAGCACCAGGACCGGGTCATCGCCGTCCGCCCGCAGCAGGTCGTAGGCGGCCAACCGGAGGCTGAGCGCGAGCGACCAGGACTCGCCGTGGCTCGCATACCCACGCGCCGGCAGGTCACCCAGGCCCAGCTGCAGCTCGTCGCGATGGGGCCCGACCAGTGTGACGCCTCGATCGAGCTCGTCACCTCGGCGCAGCTCCAACCCGGCCAGCAAGGCTGCTCGGAGCGTCTCGCGGTCGGTCGATTCCGCGGGCAGCTCGAAGGAGGCCACGTAGCCCATGGTGGCAGTGGTCCGTCCGGGTGCCGCCGATGCGGCGACCTCGGCGTGCCGCTGCTCGACCAGGGGCCGCAGCATGGCGACCAGGCGCAGTCGCTCGGCCAGCAGCTCCGCCCCGGTACGCGCGAGGTGGTCGTCCCAGGAGTCCAGCGTGCGCAGCGCGCCGTCGGCGGCGCTCTGGCGGGCACCGGACGCGCTCTTCAGTAGGGCGTTGCGCTGCCGGAGGACACGGTCGTAGTCAGCACGCACAGCAGCTAGCCGCGGTGACCGCGCGACCAGAAGCTGGTCGAGGAAACCGCGGCGATCGGATGGGTCGCCCTTGACCAGCCGGAGGTCCTCGGGGGAGAACAGGACCACGCGCAGCAGGCCCAGCAGCTCACGAGTGCGCGGAAGAGGCGCGCGGTTGAGCCTGACCCGATTGGCACCGCCCGGCACGATCTCGATCTCAGCCAGGGCCTCCCGACCGTCGCGGACGACCCTGGCACGCACGACGGATCGGTGCGCACCGACCCGCACCAGCGGCGCGTCGGTCGCCACCCGATGGCTGCCCAGGGTCGCGACGTAGTCCACGGCCTCGACCAGATTGGTCTTGCCCTGACCGTTGGGACCGACGAACGTCGTTGGCCCCGGTGCAAGGGGCACCTCGGCCTCGACGTAGGAACGGAAGTCCCGCAGCGACAGGTGGGCGACGTGCACGAGGGCTAGGGCCTCACGATGCGGTATCGGTCACGTCGCCACCAGGCGTGGCGGTCGGACCGCCACCTGCGTGGACCGCGTGCCCGCCGAACTGGTTGCGCATGGCGGCGACCGCCTTCATCGCGGTCGACTCCTCCTGACGCGACGAGAAACGGGCAAACAGCGCGCTGGTGATCGCTGGCAACGGGACCGCGTGGTCGATGGCCGCCTCGACGGTCCAGCGCCCCTCGCCGGAGTCCGAAGCGTAGCCGGCGATCTGCGACAGGCCGGCATCCTCGTCCAAGGCCGCCACCAGCAGGTCGAGCAGCCACGACCGGATCACCGTGCCTTCGCGCCAGGAGCGCAGCACCTCGGTCACGTCGGTGACCGCGGCGGAGGCCTCCAGCAGCTCGTACCCCTCGGCATAGGCCTGCATGACGGCGTATTCGATGCCGTTGTGCACCATCTTGGCGAAGTGTCCGGCTCCCACCGGCCCGGCGTGGACATAGCCGAACTCTCCGTCCGGCTTGAGCGCATCGAAGACGGGCTGCACGGTCTTGACGTGCTCGGTCTCCCCGCCGCACATCAACGCGTAGCCGTTGTCGAGACCCCACACGCCACCGCTGACCCCGCAGTCGACATAGCCGATCGACTTCTCGCCGAGTACCGCGGCGTTGTGCTGGTCGTCGGTCCATCGCGAGTTACCGCCCTCGACGACCACGTCCCCCTCCTCGAGGAGGCCGGCGAGATCCTGGACGGTCTCACGGGTCGGCTCGCCCGAGGGCACCATCACCCAGACGACCCGTGGCGCGGTCAGCTCGCCGACCATGGCCGCCAACGAGTCCACGTCACGCTTGTCCGGGGAGTGGTCGAAGCCGGTGACCGTATGGCCCGCGCGGCGCAGGCGCTCGCACATGTTGCCGCCCATCTTGCCCAAACCAACCAGACCGAGGTGCATGACAAGAGTTCCCTTCGGGTCAGCCGTGCGTACGCAGCGGCATCAACAGGTAGCGAAACGCCAGGTTGGGCTCGCCTTGCTCCTCAGCGCAGCCTGCGATCGACACCGGCCGCGTGGGCTGGGTGAAGGCCAGGTGGCACCACGGCGCCGACATGACGCCGAGTCCGTCCAGCAGGTAGGTCGGGTTGAAACCGATCAACAGCGGCTCCCCACGCAGCTGCGCGGGGAGCGACTCAGTGGCCTGCGCCTCGTCACCACTGCCGGCCTCGAGGACGACCCGATCGCTCTCGAAACTCAGCCGGACCGCGGTGTTGCGCTCGGCGACGAGGGCGACGCGCCGAAGGGCCTCGACGAACGGCGCGGTCTCCACCCAGACCGTCGACGTCGGCTCGGTGGCGAAAAGCTGACGTACGCGGGGGAACTCGCCGTCCAGCAGTCGCGTCGTGGTCCGGCGGCTCCCCTCGCTGACGACTCCCTCGAAGCCGATCAAGCCCTCCCCTGAGCCGGCCGGCGCCAGGGCCACGCCCAGGTCGGTACCGCCGGTGACGGAACGGGCGGTGTCTGCCAGCACCCGCGCGGGGACGAGCGCGATGCCCTCGGCGTCGGAGCGAGTCGGTGACCAGCTCAGTTCGACCAGGCTCGCCCGGAAGCGGTCGGTGGCCATCATGACCATCTGCTCGCCGGTGATCTCGACGCGCACGCCGGTCAGGAGTGGGAGCATGTCGTCGCGCCCTGCCGCCGCGACTGCCTGGGAGACCGCAGCGGTGAAGGTGTCTGCCGGCACCGAGCCGGTCGTCTCGGGCATCACCGGCAGTGCCGGGTAGTCCTCGACCGGCATGGTCTGCAGGGTGAATCGTGAACTGCCGCAGGTCAGCGTCACGCGCTGTCCCTCGAGACTGAACTCCACCTGGTGGGGAGGGAGGCTGCGACAGATGTCGGCCAGCAGGCGGCCTGAGACCAGTGCCCGACCCTCGTTGGCGACCTCCGCCGACAGCGTCGCCCGCGCCGAGGTCTCGTAGTCGAACCCGGACAGGCGTAAGCCGTCGGAGTCCGCCTCGAGCAGGAGGCCGGCGAGCACCGGGACGCTGGGACGAGACGGCAGGCTTCGCGCGGCCCATGCCACCGACTCCGCTAGAAGGTCACGGTCGACTCGAAACTTCACAGGGAAGGGACCCTCCTGGTGCGGCGGTGGCGTGGTAGCTCAGTGCCTCGATCGGGAGTCGCATCTTGCCACGCTGGGCAAGTTGGCGTCATCGTCCCCAGGTCGGGCCGTTGCAGAGTGGGAGTGATTGCTGACATCTGACTATCTCCCGTCGTATTCATCGCACCTGTGCACGCTGTGGAGAACAGCCATCAACCCAGGTGGGACCGGGTATCCGGGGGTGGACAGGCTGTGTACCGAGGCCTCATGCCGGGGCCACTGCGGTGGAAACACGTGTCGTGACGACCGATCGTCCACCGCTGTCCACAGCCGACGCCGCCCATCCCGTCCGGGGTGCACACCATCGTCCCCAGGCTGGTCAGGCCTGGGCTTGCTGCTTGATGCGGTTGGTGAGCTCGGCGACCTGGTTGTAGATGGAACGTCGTTCGCTGAGCAGGTGCCGCACCTTGCGGTCCGCGTGCATGACGGTCGTGTGATCGCGGCCACCGAACTGCTGGCCGATCTTGGGCAACGACATGTCGGTCAGCTCGCGGCACAGGTACATGGCGATCTGCCGCGCGGTGACAAGGACACGACTGCGGCTGGACCCGCACAGGTCATCGATAGTGAGGCTGAAGTACGCCGCGGTCTGGGCGATGATCTGGGGGGCGCTGATCTCGGGCTCACCGCCCTCGGGGATGAGGTCCTTGAGCACGATCTCGGCCAGGGTGAGGTCGACGGGTTGACGATTCAGACTGGCAAAAGCAGTCGCCCGGATCAGCGCGCCTTCCAGCTCGCGGATGTTGGTGTGGATCTTGCTGGCGATGAACTCCAGCACGTCCGGCGGGGCCGTGAGCTTCTCCAGCGCGGCCTTCTTCCGCAAGATCGCGATACGGGTCTCCAGGTCGGGCGGCTGGACATCGGTGATGAGGCCCCACTCGAACCGGTTGCGCAGTCGGTCCTCCAGAGCCTCCAGCCGTTTGGGGGGGCGGTCGGAGGTGATCACGATCTGTTTGTTGGCGTTGTGCAGGGTGTTGAAGGTGTGGAAGAACTCCTCCTGGGTCTGGATCTTCCCCTCCAGGAACTGGATGTCGTCGATGAGCAGTACGTCGACCTCGCGGTAGCGACGCTGGAACGAGGAGGCCCGGTCATCGCGGATGGCGTTGATGAAGTCGTTGGTGAACTCCTCCGAGCTCACGTACCGCACCCGTGCGCCGGCATACAGGTTGCGCACGTAATGGCCGATCGCGTGCAGCAGGTGGGTCTTGCCCAGTCCGGACTCGCCGTAGACCAGCAGCGGGTTGTAGGCCTTGCCGGGAGCCTCCGCGCAGGCGTTGGCCGCGGCGTGGGCGAAGCGGTTGGACGAGCCGATGACGAAGCTCTCGAAGACGTACTTGGGATTGAGCCGCGATTCCACTGCTGCCGTGGTCTGGACCAGCGGCGCCGCGTTGAACGCCTGCCGGCCGCGAAGGTCGGAGTCACCGAACCGCTCGTGCGAGGGATCTGTCGACATATCTCCAGAGCGCTGCAGCGACTTGTCGAGATCGACGGAGCCGCCGGCGGCATCCTGCGTCGCCAGATCGGCGTCGACCGTGACCGCGAGCCGCACCTCGTGGCCCAGGACCCCGGCGAGGATCTGCTCGACCTCGCCGCGTAGCCGGCTCTCCAGCTGGGTACGGGTGAAACTGTCGGCCACGGTGACGATCAGCGTCGACCCGTGCAGCGTCAATGGGCGTGATGCCCGCAACCAGGCCCGTTGACTGGGCGCAAGATCGGAAATCGTCCGCTGCCAGGCCCGCATGAGCGCTGGATCTCCATGCGGGCTGCCCCGGACGGCCTCGTCGTCGCGGGTGGCTTCGTCGGCCATGTGTCCTCCTCGTGAGCAGACCGTCCACACAGTTATCCACAAGCTGTGACCTACTCGTAGAGTTGTTACAAGGCCACTGTGAGTGACGACAACGGCGCTTTGCGACCACGTGCGTGGGGTGACCGTAACAACCGGGAGGGAGCCACAGCAAGCAGTTGTCCACAGGCGCTCAGTGCGCTCCCGGGCGTCGGTTTGACCCTCTGCGATGCCCTCGCGTACCGTGGCGAGGTCCGGGAGTCGGCCCAGGTCGGCCGGACGACCGCCGCAGATCGAGACCCGGAGCGAACCCGTGAGCAAGCGTACGTTTCAGCCGAACAACCGCCGTCGGCACAAGACCCACGGGTTCCGGCTACGGATGCGCACCCGCGCTGGTCGGTCCATTCTCGCCGCCCGCCGCCGTAAGGGCCGCGAGCGTCTCGCTGCCTGAGCGGTTGCCCACCATCGTCTGTGTGTCGAGCCCAAGCCTCCCCGAGCCCGCTGCCGTGCTGCCCCACTCACACCGGCTGCGCCTTCGCCGCGAGTTCGGGGTGGCCACGCGCCGGGGGCGTCGCGCCGGCAGTAGCACCCTGGTCGTCCACCTCGCCGCCTCAGAGCTCGACGCCGCCGCCGATCCGGCGAGGGTGGGATTTGTCGTAAGCCGGGCCTGTGGCCCGGCCGTCGTGCGCAACCGCATCCGGCGCCGGCTGCGTCACCTCGTGCTGCGCCATCTGCCCGACCTTCCGCTGGGCGGTCTGGTCGTGGTGCGCGCGTTACCGGCCTCGGCGACGGCGAGCCCTGGGCACCTTGAGGGTGACCTCAGCCACTGCCTCGACCGCCTGCTGACCAGCACCGGTACCCGCCCGTGAGATGGGTCCTGACGGCCGCGTTGCGTGCCTATCGCGCGGTCGTCAGCCCGCTCTACGGCGACGTATGCCGGTACTACCCCTCATGCTCCGCCTACGCGCTCGGTGCGGTGGACACCCACGGAGCCGCGCGCGGCAGCTGGCTCGCGATACGTCGCCTCCTGCGCTGCCATCCGTGGGCGGCCGGCGGCGTGGACCCCGTTCCCGCGGCCGGCGCTGTTGACTCCAGGGGTACGCATGGGTGACTTCTTCAACACCGTCATGTTCCCGCTGTACTGGGTGGTGTCGGTCATCCTGATGGGCTGGCACTCGTTGTTCAGCACCGTGCTGCCCGCGGACTCCGGGTGGACCTGGGCGCTGTCCATCGTCGGGCTGACCGTGCTCGTGCGGGCAGCCTTGATTCCCTTGTTCGTCAAGCAGATCAAGTCCAGCCGCAATATGCAGATGTTGCAGCCCAAGGTCAAGGAGCTGCAGACCAAGTACGGTCACGACCGCGAACGCCTCGCGCAAGAGACCATGGCGTTGTACAAGGACGCCGGCACCAACCCCTTCGCGTCCTGCCTGCCGATCTTGATGCAGGCGCCGATCTTCCTCGCGCTCTTCCGGGTGCTCAATGAGGCCACCGGCGCGATCAGCGAGGGCCTCGGTGTGCTCAGCGACGCCGACGCGGCGGAGCTCGACCGGGCGTCGCTGTTCGGGGTGGAGATCTCGAACCGGTTCATCGGCGCCGCGGGTGACTGGCGCGTTTATTTGATGTGCGGGTTCCTGGTGGCGCTGATGACGGTCACGACCTTCATCACCCAGCGTCAGCTGATGCGCAAGAACATGCCCGAAAGTGCGCTGACCGGCCCGTATGCCCAGCAGCAGAAGATGCTGCTCTACATCCTTCCGGTGGCCTTCGCCGTGGGCGGCGTGGCGTTCCCGGTCGGCGTGCTTCTCTACTGGACCACCTCCAACCTGTGGACCATGGGACAGCAGTTCTACGTCATCCGGAACAACCCGGCACCGGGCACGCCGGCCTTCGACGCCAAGGTGGCGCGGGACACCAAGAAGGGCAAGGTCGTCCCCGCCGCTGCCGCGGAGCCTGCCACGCCGACGGTGATCGATCCCCCCAAGCGGCAGCAACCCAAGAAAAGCAGCCGCAACCAGCGCCGCCGACGCTGAGTCGTGCCGGCCCACCCGTCAGGAGAGTCGATGACCGACCCGACCAGCACCGCCGACAGCACTGTGGCCGAGACCGAACAGTCTGGCCCGACCCGGCTGCAGCAACGCCTGGAGGCCGAAGGTGATGCGGCCGCGGACTTCCTCGAGGAGCTGCTCGACATCGTGGATCTCGATGGCGACATCGATCTCGACATCGACAACGATCGAGCGACCGTCTCGGTCGTCGGGGGAGATCTGCTCCAGCTCGTCGGCGACAACGGCAAGGTTCTCGACGCCCTGCAGGAGTTGACCAGGCTGGCGGTGCTGCAGGAGACCGGAGAACGCAGCCGGCTGATGCTCGATGTGGCCGGCCACCGCGCACAGCGGCGTACCGAGCTGGAGAAGGAAGCGCTCGAAGCCGTGCAGAGCGTCCGGACGAGCGGTGAGTCGCTCCCTCTCGGCGCGATGAATCCGTTCGAGCGCAAGGTCGTGCACGATGCGGTGGCTGGTGCCGGTCTGCGCAGTGAGTCCGAGGGCGAGGAGCCACACCGCCGCGTCGTAGTGTTGCCGACCGCCTGAGCGGTCGAGCCAGCGCCGTTTCCCGTGAAACATGCCCCCGCGACAGCCCACGCGGTTCTCGGGGCTCGCGCCGACGACCTGGTCGGCTACGCGACCTGGCTGGAGGGTGCCGGCATCGAGCGGGGGCTGCTCGGCCCCCGCGAGGCGTCCCGGCTGTGGGAGCGGCACCTGCTCAACTGCGCCGTCGTGGCCGAAGCGGTGCCCACCGACGCCGACGTGATCGACGTCGGGTCCGGTGCGGGGCTGCCTGGTCTGGTTTGGGCGATCGTCCGCCCCGACCTGCGGGTCACCGTGGTCGAGCCGCTGCTTCGCCGCACGAGCTTTCTCCAGGAGGTCGTCGCCGACCTCGGTCTGCGCAACGTCGACGTACGCCGCGCCCGCGCCCAAGATCTCGGTCGGACGCTCAGCGCCGACGTCGTGACGTCGCGCGCCGTCGCGCCGCTCGCCCGGCTGGCCGACTGGTGTCTGCCACTGGTACGCCCGGGCGGCGCAATGTGGGCGATGAAGGGCGAGGCGGCCGCCCGCGAGCTTGCTGACACACTCGGGCATCTTCAGCGCGCCGGGGCGGGGGATGCCTACGTCGCGTCGTACGGTGAGGGGAGCCTGGAGCAGCCGGCCCGGGTCGTGCACGTGAAGGCACCGGATCGATCGGAGAACCGTGGTGACCGACCAGCCGCAGGTCGTTGACCGGCAGGTCAGGGTCGGTTGGCCCGCCGCGGTGACGTCGTCGCGCCTCGAAGCCGACGACCCGCGGAGTCTGGGCTGGCCGGTTGCGGACCGGACCGATGTTCCCCGTGAAACCGGCGTCCTCGCACCCCCGGCCCGCACCCGCATCCTTGCCGTGGCCAACCAGAAGGGCGGGGTGGGCAAGACCACGACGACGGTGAACATCGCCGCCGCCTTGGCCCAGTCCGGCCAACGGGTCCTGGTGGTCGACCTGGACCCGCAGGGCAACGCCTCGACCGCTCTCGCGGTGGACCACACCGAGGGCACACCCGGTGTCTACGACGCCGTCGTCGAGGGCAAGCACGTCCGGGAGGTGGTGCGGGAGGCGCCGCACCTCCCTGGTCTGGTGGTCGTGCCCGCGTCGATTGACCTCGCGGGCGCCGAGATCGACCTCGTCTCGCTGGTCGCACGCGAGTCACGCCTGCACCGAGCGCTCACCGCCTACCTCAGCGAGCAAGCCGACGAAGGACACCGGTTCGACTACGTGTTCATCGACTGCCCCCCGTCGCTGGGCCTGCTGACCCTGAACGCGCTGGTGGCCGCGGCCGAGATCCTGGTGCCGATCCAGTGCGAGTACTACGCGCTGGAGGGGGTCGGGCAGTTGATGCGGACCGTGGACATGGTGCGAGCCCACCTCAACCCGAAGCTTGCTGTGAGCACCATCCTGCTGACCATGCACGACGCCCGCACCCGGCTGTCCGCGGGTGTGGCAGACGAGGTCCGTGCCCATTTCCCCGACCAGGTGTTGCGCACCACGATCCCTCGCTCGGTCCGGATCTCCGAAGCACCGAGCCACCAACAGACGGTGCTCACCTACGACGCCGGGTCGACCGGCGCGTTGTCCTATCTGGAGGCTGCTCGCGAGCTGGCTGCGCGGGCTCCCGGTCTCGAAGGAGCAGCATGAACAGCAGGCGTGGACTTGGCCGTGGTCTCGGTGCGTTGATCCCCACTGCCCCCTCACCTGCGCAGATGCCGACGGACACCTCTTTTCCCTGGGGTGCGGAGGTGTCCCCGGCGTCGGCCGATGCGGCCGTGCCGGGCGCGCATTTCGCCGAGATAGCCATCACCTCGATCCAGCCCAACCCACGTCAACCACGGCAGGCCTTCGACGAGGAGGCGCTGGCTGAGCTGGTGGCCTCCATCAACCAGGTCGGGCTGCTGCAGCCGGTCGTCGTCCGGCCGGCGCATTCCGGCGGGTACGAGCTGGTGATGGGTGAGCGGCGGTGGCGGGCGAGCCAACAGGCGGGCTTGACGACCATCCCGGCCATCGTGCGCGAGACGGCCGACGACCAGATGTTGCGCGATGCACTGCTGGAGAACCTGCACCGCTCCCAGCTGAACGCCCTGGAGGAGGCTGCTGCCTATCAGCAGTTGCTGGACGATTTCGGCTGTACCCATGAGGAGCTTGCCGCCCGGCTCGGCCGCTCGCGTCCGCAGGTCACCAACACCTTGCGTCTGCTGCGGCTGAGTCCCCCGGTGCAGCGCCGGGTGGCGGCGGGAGTCCTGTCCGCCGGACACGCCCGGGCTCTGGTCTCGGTGACCGACTCCGTCCTGCAGGACCGGCTCGCGCAGCGCACCGTCGCCGAGGGGCTATCGGTCCGGGCGCTCGAGGAGGTCGTCTCGCTCGCGGCCGCCGATGCGCACAGCAGCAGCGACCCTGACCCTGCTCGCCCAGCACCCACGAGTCGACCGGTAGCGCCCGGGCTGCAGGACCTGGCCGATCGGCTGTCAGACCGCTTCGACACCCGCGTCAGGGTCGAGCTCGGCAAGCGGAAGGGGCGCGTCACGGTGGAGTTCGCGACGCTGGACGATCTGGCGCGGATCATGGCGCTGATGGACCCGCAGGCGGCCGCGCCGGTCGTGTTGCGTCCGCTGCCCGGCGGTGCTTAGCAGCCGAAGCAATCAATCGACGGGTGGCTTTGTCGACATGTCGATGCGGCTACGCATGGCCGCCGCCGCGAGACCTGCGTAGACCGCACCCAGGTTGAGACCGGCGGCCTCGACCGCCAACGGCACCAGCGAGGTCTCGGTCAGACCGGGAGCGACGTTGACCTCGAGGAACCAGACCTCGTCGTCGGCGTCGACCATCAGGTCCGAGCGGGACAGGTGGCGCAGACCCAGGGTTTCGTGGGCGGTCACCGCCGCCCGAGCGCACGCCGCCTCGGCGCGCGCGCTGATCTCGGCGGGGACGACGAACTCGGTGGCGCCCGCGGTGTAACGCGCCGCGTAGTCGTACGCTCCGCCGTCGGGACGGATCTCCACGGGGGGGAGGGCCCGGGGGTTCGGGTCGGCCAGGACCGTCACCGCCACCTCGGTGCCGGCGATCAGCTCCTCCACCAGCGCCACCCCGTCGTAGGCGAAGCTGGCCACCATCGCGGCCGGCAAGTCGTCGGCAGCCCGGACCACCGTGCATCCCAGTGCGGACCCTCCCCGCGCGGGTTTGACCACCAGGGGTAGCCCGATGCGGGCGAGCATGGCAGTCATGACGGCAGCAGCACCCAGCTCCCGGAACGTCTCGGCCGGCAGCGCCATCGAACGCGGCGTCCGTACCCCGGTCCGGGCCACCAGCGACTTTGCTACCGGCTTGTCGAACGCCAGCCGACAGGCGGGCGGGAGCGCGCCGACGTAGGGAAGGTCGACCAGCCCCAGCACCTCGCGCAGCGCACCGTTCTCACCCGTCTCCCCATGCAGCATCGGGATGACGCAGTCGGGTGGGTCACTGTGCAGGTTGTCTAACAAGTCGGCACCCACGTCGAGAATCTGCACATCGACACCTTGGTGGCGAAGCAATTCGCCCACTCGTCGTCCTGACTGCAGGGACACGTCACGCTCGTGCGACAGCCCACCGGCGAGCACGACCACTCGTCGTGGCCACGGCGCTGGCGACTCGTCCATCGGCTGCTCCGTCACGACTGGTCCGGCCCTGGGCTCTCGTAGGTGTGGCGGCCGGCAGCAGCACTCGGCAGTGCCGCGCCGAAGGTCTCGCGCAGCTCCAGCTCCGCTGCGACGACACCGGCGAAGCGCCGGACACCCTCTCGGATGCGGGCGGGGCTCGGATAGCAGTACGACAGGCGCAGGTGTCGGGTGCCGAACCCGTCGGCGTAGAAGGCGGTCCCCGGGACGTAGGCGACGCGGGCGGTCACCGCCCGCGGAAGCATCGCCTTGGCATCGAGCCCCTCGGGCAGGGTGAGCCAGACGTAGAAGCCGCCGTCGGGGCGGGTCCAGGTCGCGGTGTCGACCAGGTGCTCGTCCAGAGCCGCGAGCATCGCGTCGCGGCGCTCCCGGTACAGCTCGCGGAAGTTCTTCACCTGACCTTGCCAGTCGTGCTCGGCCAGGTAGGTGGACACCACCGCCTGGGAGAACGTCGGCGGGCACAGCGTGGCCGACTCCTGAGCGAGCACCAGCTTCTCGCGGACCGCGTGCGGCGCCAGCACCCACCCGATGCGCAGACCCGGGGCGAAGGTCTTGGAGAACGAGCCCAGATAGACCACCCGTTCGCTCTCGTCGGCGCGCATGGCGCGCATCGGCTCTCCGGTGAAGCCAAGCAGCCCGTACGGGTTGTCCTCGACGAGGAGGACGTCGTGCTCGGCGCAGATGTCGAGCACCTCGGCTCGGCGTTGCTCGGTGAGGGTGACGCCGCCGGGGTTGTGGTAGGTCGGCACCGAGTAGACGAACTTCACGGGCGTGCCGTGCGCGGCGGCGGTCGCCAATGCCTGCCGCAGCGCCTCGGGCACCAGCCCGTGGTCGTCCATCTCCACATGCACGACCTCGCACTGGTACGCCCGGAAGACCCCGAGCGCCCCGACGTAGCTCGGCGCCTCGCACACGACGACGTCGCCGGGATCGCAGAAGATCCGGGTGACGAGGTCCAGACCCTGCTGGCTGCCGACGGTCACGACCACGTCGTCGGGATGAGCCTGGATGCCCTCGAGGGCCATCACCGTGCAGATCTGCTCGCGCAGTCTCGGGTCGCCCTGCCCCGAGCCGTACTGCAGCACCGTCGCACCCTGCGTGGCGAGCAGCCGGGACACCGACTCGGCAACCGCGGCCAGCGGCAACCCCGCGATGGACGGCATCCCACCGGCCAGCGATACCACCTCGGGGCGGCTGGCCACGGCGAACAGGGCACGGATCTCCGAGGAGGTCATGCCCTTGGTACGAAGGGCGTAGCGGTCGACGTAGGAGTCCAGCCGGGTCCGGTGCCCGGCGCGGCGGGCAGGGACGGCTGCGACGTGGTCAGCCGGCATGTCCGCGGGCATCGACGGCCCCTTCCCACGCGATCTCGTCCTCGGCCAGCGGTGTTTTCCGGCCGGTGCTGGTCCTACGATGCCGTACACGGGGTGCTCGTCGGCGTGCACCCGGTCCTGCGTGCGGCTGGAGGTGTCGCTGGTGGGCCACCGAAATACGGCCCTGACGCCTGCCGACGTGTCCCGGCTGCCTGGTGGTTGTTCGTCGTGCCTTCGCTGGGAGCGCTTCGTGGACCGCGGCGTCCTCGACGGGGACGGACGTGACGGTGACGCCAGGACCGGCAGTGCCGCCGACATAGCGACTGCCAAGCAGCGGTGGTGGACCGAGGCCCTGGCAAGCGGTTCGGTGCGCGGCCGGGTGGTGCGAGCGGGGTCCGGGGGACCAGCCGATGCCATCGCGGGCTACGTCAGCTACGCCATCCCGGCCCGTTCCGGCCGGGATGCGCTGACCGTGCTGGCGCTGCACGTCGACCCCGGCTGCCGAGGGGTGGGGCTGGGGCGCGCGTTGGTGCACACGGTGGCGAGGGAGGCGCTGCGCCGGCCGCGGGTGCGGGCCGTCGAAGCCCTGGCCGGTCGAGGAGCTGCGCTGGAGCGGTGTCTGGTGCCGCTGGACTTCTGGCTTGCCTGCGGCTTCACCGTGGTCCGCGAGCATCCGACGACGCCCCGGGTCCGGTTGGACGCCCGCGCTCTAGCCGGCTGGCGTACGGAGGTCGAGGGGGCCGTCGAGCTTGCGTGGAACCGGCTTCGCGGCGCGGTGCGGCCCGAGCCGACACCGGGCCCGGCACTGTCGCGCGAGGTGCGCAACAGTGCCTCTGCCCGTTAGCCCATGTCGGCCCAAGGCGGCGGGATGGGTGATTTCCAGACCTCGCCCACGCCCACCGTGCGGACTCGAGCGAGCGTTGGCTCAGGCGTTGATGAACTCGCCGAGGTCGGACAGCAGGGCAGCCTTGGGCTTGGCGCCAACGATCGACTTCACGACCTCGCCACCGGAGTAGACGTTGATCGTCGGGATGCCGGTGACGCGGTACTGCGCCGGGGTCTGCGGGTTCTCATCGACGTTCATCTTCAGGACGGTGATCGCGTCGCTGTGCTCACCGGCGATCTCGTCCAGGATCGGGCCCACCTGGCGACACGGTCCGCACCACTCGGCCCAGAAGTCGACGACGACGGGCTTGTCCGACGCCAGCACGGTCTCGGCGAACTCGGCATCGGTGACGGGCTGGGTGTTGGCCACGGGGTGCTCCTCGAGGTTGGGTCGTCGGTGTGGGTCAGTGTTGCCCACCCCACCGACAACAGCCGTCTGCCGCACGGTGTTCCCACCCGACGTCAGCGGGTCGCATCCAGGTCGGCCAGCCAGCGCTCGGCATCGATGGAGGCGGCACAGCCGGTACCGGCGGCCGTCACTGCCTGGCGGAAGCGGTGGTCCACGAGGTCACCGGCGGCGAACACACCGGGGAGGTTGGTGTAGGTCGTCGGCGAGTCCACCAGCACGTAGCCCTCGGCGTCCAGGTCGACCTGGCCCTTGACCAGCTCGGAGCGGGGGTCGTGGCCGATCGCGATGAAGAGCCCGGTGACGTCGAGATGTCGGGTCCCACCGGTAACGGTGTCGCGCACCGTCAGCCCGGTCACGGACTCCTCTCCCAGGATCTCATCGACGGCGGAGTTCCAGGCGATGTCGATCTTGGGCTCGTCGA
>JACCVL010000250.1 GCA_013698185.1 Nocardioidaceae bacterium | reverse complement strand
GCCGACGCGTCGCCACGCCCCCGCTCGGTCAGGCGCCGGTCCCGGTCGCGGACCGCCGTGGACTCGGCCTTGGCGTGGCGGACGACCACGACGGCCCGGCGTGGCGATGAGGAAGCACCCATCCGGCCAGCCTGGCACGCGAAGACGTGGTCACACGAGGGGTGCGCGTGCACGACCGGTCGACACGTGGTCGACTCAGGGTTACCAACACCCGGTGAGAGGAGAACACGGTGAGCAACGACGACAAGCTCAGCAACAAGAGCGAGGGCATGGGCGGCAAGGCCAAGGAGGCCGTCGGCGAGGCGACCGGTGACGATGCGCTGAAGAATCAGGGCAAGCGGGACCAGTCCAAGGCAGACATCAAGCAGGCCGGCGAGAAGGTCAAGGACGCCTTCAAGCGCTGACCGCGCCGCCCAGACCCGCCTGAGTCGGGGCCCGTGTCCCGCACCACTGCCAGACGCGGGCTCCGACTCAGGCGCCCATGGCGTGAAAGCCGCCGTCGACGTGCACGATCTCGCCGGTCGTGGCCGGGAAGAAGTCGCTCAGCAGGGCGACCACGGCGCGAGCCGTGGGCAGCTGGTCGGTCTCGTCCCAGCCCAGCGGCGCCCGTTCGCTCCACATCGACTCGAGCTCCTCGAACCCCGGGATGGCCTTGGCGGCGAGAGTCTTCAGCGGTCCAGCGGCCACCAGGTTGACCCGGTGTCCCCGCGGACCCAGGTCGCGGGCGAGGTAGCGGGCACACGACTCCAGCCCCGCCTTGGCGACCCCCATCCAGTCGTACGCGGGCCACGCCACGCTGGCGTCGAAGGTCATACCGACGATCGAGGCACGGGGCGCGAGGACCGGCAGGACTGCTGCCGTCAGCGCCTGCAGCGAGTACGCCGACACGTGCACCGCCTGGGCTACATCCGGCCAGGGCGCAGTGAGGAACTTGTCGCCGAGCACCGTCTCGGGGTTGCCGTACGCGATGGAGTGCACGACCCCATCCAGCGCGTCTACGTGCTCGCCGATCAGCTCCGGCAGCCGTGCCAGGTGGTCGTCGTCGGTGACGTCGAGCTCGATGACCGGGGCCGCCTGCGGCAGCCGGGCCACGATCCGGCGGGTGATGCCGAGCGCGCGGCCGAAGTTGGACACGAGCACCTCTGCACCCTGCTCCTGGGCGATCCTGGCCACGGCGAAGCCGATCGAGGAGTCCATGGTGACCCCGGCCACCAAGATGCGTTTGTCGTCGAGAATGCCCACTGCGTCTCCTGCTCTGTCGGTGTCTGTCAGTGCCCCATACCGAGACCGCCGTCGACGGGCACCAGCGCCCCGGTGACGTAGCCCGCCTCCTCGGACGTCAGGAACGTCACCACCGCGGCCACCTCCTCGACACTGGCGAACCGGCGCAGGGGGATCTGGTCGCGGTACTGCTCCTTGCTCTGCTCGGGCAGCTCCGCGGTCATGTCGGTCTCGACGAAGCCAGGGGCGACGACGTTGACGGTGATGCCTCGGCTGCCGAGTTCGCGGGCGACGGACCGGGCCAGCCCGACCAGGCCGGCCTTGCTCGCCGCATAGTTCACCTGGCCCGGAGAGCCGAGCATGCCCACGACCGACGACACCAGCACGACCCGGCCCCAGCGCTGGCGCAACATCCCGCGAGCGGCGCGGCGTACCACCCGGAAGCTGCCGCTCAGGTTGGTGTCGAGCACCGCGTCCCAGTCGTCGTCGCCCATCCGCATCAGCAGGGTGTCTCGGGTGATACCCGCGTTGGCCACCAGCACCTCGACCGGGCCGTGCGCCTGTTCGACCTCGGTGAATGCGCGGTCCACCTGCTCGGCATCGGTCACGTCGCACCTGACCCCGAGCACCCCGTCGGGCGGCTCGCCACTGCGGTGGGTGACGGCCACCTGGTCACCGCGGGCGGCCAGGGCGACGGCGATCGCCCGGCCGATGCCCCGGTTGCCCCCGGTAACCAGCACCGACCTGCTCACGACCACCTCCGACGCTCCACCAACGCGACCCGACCAACCGGCCGCCCCGGAGGTTATCTCACTCGTCGTCCTCGAGGCGGAAGCCGACCTTCATCGACACCTGGAAGTGCTCCACCTCGCCGTCGACGATGTGACCGCGCACCTGGGTGACCTCGAACCAGTCCAGGTGCCGCAGCGTCCGGCCGGACCGGTGGACACCGTTGCGGACGGCGGCGTCGACACCGTCGGGGGACGTGCCCACGATCTCGGTGACGCGATAGGTGCGACTGGACATGGTGTGCCTCCTGGTTGGGGTGGTGCGATTGACCACATCATGCCCGCCAGCGCTCGCCCGCAGCAGCGAGCGGACGTACCGTGGGAGGCATGGACCGACGAGCTGCCGCGGTGAGCATCACGTCGGCGCGCGAGGCGCGCAGTGACGACATCGCGGGGCGCCAGACGCGCTACATCGTATCGATGCTGATTCGCACGGCGTGCTTCGTCGGCGCTGTCGCCGCCGACGGGGTGCTGCGATGGGTGCTTGTCGCCGGTGCGGTGTTCCTGCCGTACATCGCGGTGATCCTGGCCAACGCGGGCGTGCAGAAGGACCCGACGCCACCGAGCACCTACGCCGCCCCCACGCACGGCGAGCTGGACACCAGGCCGCCGTCGCAAGTCGGTTGAGAACTTTTGCCCGACTTCGTGGCAACTCCTGGTACGCGCGTGACCAGCGTGCCATGCTCATCCCCGTGCTCCGTTTCCCCCGTCGGAGCACAAGTGCCGGGCGGCTTCCCCCGTGGCCGTCCGGCACACTTGCGTCCCGGTCCGGCGACTGATCCGACGCGGTGAACGACTGCGCCAGCGGCGACGCGGCCGCAATCTGTTCCGCCAGGGACTGTCGTGCCCCAGCGGTCTGGCTGCTGGCCTGGAACAACCCCAAGATCCACACCCCGGAACGCCGCAAGCAGTGGACCGCGTGCCCCGAGCACCGCGACACCCTGGCGGCCTTCCTCAGGGCGCGCGGCTTTTTGCGAGAGGTCACCGCACTCGAAGAGTGAGTCAACCGCCGATCGAGCTCATCGGCCGGACGGGCTGGAGGAAGCGCTCGTCGTCGATACCGTGCCCAGGCGCCTTGGTCCACATGGCCAGCTGCCAGCGGCTGGCGATCTCCTCGTCGTCGGCGCCTGCCCGCAGGGCCGAGCGCAGGTCGGACTCCGCACGGGCGAACAGGCAGTTGCGGACCTGTCCGTCGGCGGTGAGACGCACCCGGTCACAGTCGCCACAGAACGGCCGGGTCACCGAGGCGATGATGCCGACGGTTGCCGGCCCCCCGTCGACGAGGAACAGCTCGGCCGGCGCCGAGCCGCGTGGTTGGGTCGCCGGGCTGAGATCGAAGTGCTGCGAGAGGCGATCCAAGGTCTCCTCGGCCGTGACCATCGCCGAACGGTCCCAGCCGTGCTGGGCGTCCAGCGGCATCTGCTCGATGATCCGCAGCCGGTAGCCACGGGCCATGCACCAGGACAGCAGCTCGGGCGCCTCCACGTCGTTGAGCCCGCGCAGCAGCACGGCATTGACCTTGACCGGCTCAAGCCCCGCGGCGACGGCAGCCTCCAGGCCCGCCACCACGTCGGCCAGCCGGTCGCGCCGGGTGACGGTGGCAAAGGTCTCGGGCCGTACGGAGTCGAGGCTGACGTTGATGCGGTCCAATCCGGCGGCGGCCAGCGCCGGTGCCGACCGGGACAGACCCAGCGCATTCGTGGTCATCGCGATCCGTGGCCGCGGGTGGAGCCTGCCCACCCGGGTCACGATGTCGACCAGCCCCCGGCGCAACAGCGGTTCACCACCGGTGAAACGCACCTGTCGCACCCCGAGGCGCTCGACCGCGACGCGGACCAGTCGCACCACCTCGTCGTCGGTGAGCGTGATCTCCGACGCCATCCACTCCAGCCCCTCCGCGGGCATGCAGTAGTCACAGCGCAAGTTGCAGCGGTCGGTCAGCGAGACCCGCAGGTCGGTGGCGATGCGACCATGTTGGTCCGGAAGGCTGTCCACCGGCTCATCGTACGTCGCCGGTACCGTCGAGCGGTGTACCGCTTCCTGCTCACCCGGCGCTGGCTCGCCCTGGCGGCGGTGGCGATCGTGGTGGCCGTCGTCTGCGCTCGGCTCGGTCTGTGGCAGCTGCACCGCCTCGACGAGCGTCGAGCAGACAACGCGATCGTCGAGGCCAACCGCGGCGCGGCGCCGGTCCCGATCACCCAGCAGGTGCCGGTCGGCGGCTCGCCGTCGGAGGCTCAGCAGTGGCGCACGGTCAGTCTCACCGGCCACTACGCCCCTGACGAGCAGCTGCTGCTGCGCTACCAGAACCGGGACGCGCTGCGCGGTGTGGACGTCGTCGTCCCGATGCTGCTCGCCGACGGCTCTGCCGTGCTCGTCGACCGCGGTTTCTTCGAGTCACCGGCCGGGACACCGGACCCCGGGGACGTCCCCGCCCCGCCAACCGGCCAGGTCGAGGTGACGGGCTGGCTGCGCGTCGACAGCGACGCACCTGCGGAGGCCGCCGTCCCCAGCGACGGCACCGTACGCGCGGTGGTGGCCTCGGCCCTCGCCGGTGTGGTCGACGCACCCTTGCGTGGTGGCTGGGTGCAGGCGACCGAGGAGTCGCCGGCTGGCGAACCCGGGCTGCTCGGCCCTGAACCGCCCGAGGTGGACATGGGCCCGCACTTCTTTTATGCCCTGCAGTGGTTCCTCTTCGGCTTCCTCGCGGTGCTTGCCTATGCCTGGTTCGCCTTCGACGAGGCACACCCGGACCGCCGCACACGCGCGTCCCAGCCGTCAGTCGTCCGCCAGGCTGGCCGTCCCTGAGACCATCTCGTGACGCTGCTGGGGCTCGCAGCCTGCGGGCTGACGTGGGCGGTCAAGCTTCGGCGGTCGGTCGATGCGCATGCGTACGGCCTCGCCGTCGGTGAGGTCCACCTGCTCGCCGTAATGGTGCAGCGTCAGGTCCCCGCCGGTGGCGGTGTAGGTCGCACTTGTCGGCGTGACCGAGACCCGCAGCCGCACCCGTTCGCGCAGCAGCCCGAACGACAAGCCGTCCAGTCCGTCCGGCAACGAGGGTGAAAAGCGCATCTCGCCGTCGTCCCGCAGCCCGCCGAAGCCCTGGACGAGTGCGATCCAGGCGCCCGCGAGCGACGCCATGTGCAGCCCGTCGCCGGTGTTGCGGGCGATGTCGTGCAAGTCCATGAAGGCCGCCTCGCTGGCGTAGTCGTAGGCGAGCCCGAGGTGGCCGACCTCGGCGGCGACGACAGCCTGGGTGCACGACGACAGCGACGAGTCGCGGACGGTGAGCGCCTCGTAGTACTCGAAGTCCCGCCGCTTCTGCTCCGGGGTGAAGTTGTCGCCGCACATCTGGATGGCGAGGACGAGGTCGGCCTGCTTGAGCACCTGCTTGCGGTAGATGTCGAAGTAAGGGAAGTGCAGGAACAGCGGACGCTGCTCGGGTGCGGTCGCCTCGAAGTCCCACACGGCGAGGTCGGTGAACCCCTCCGACTGCGGGTGGACACCGAGCTCCTCGTCGTAGGGGATGAGCATCGCCGTCGCCGCGTCCCGCCACGACGCGGCCTCCTCGGCGTCGACACCGAGGTCGGTGGCCTGCCGGTGGTGCCGGGTCGCGGCCTCTGCCGCCGCGCGCAGGTTGTTGGCGGCCATCAGGTTGGTGAAGATGTTGTTGTCCGCGATCGCGCTGTACTCGTCGGGCCCGGTGACGCCATCGATGCGAAACCGGCCGTGCCGGTCGTGCGAGCCTAGGGACCGCCACAGCCTCGCCGTCTCCACCAGCAGTTCGAGGCCGACCTCTCGCTCGAAGGCGAGGTCGCCGGTGGAGTGGATGTGGTGGACGACGGCGTGGGCGATGTCGGCGTTGATGTGGAAGGCCGCCGTGCCGGCCGGCCAGTAGCCCGAACACTCCGCCCCGTCGATGGTGCGCCACGGGAAGGCGGCGCCGGCCAGGCCGAGCTGCCGCGCCCGCTCGCGCGCGACGTCCAGCGTGGAGTGCCGCCAGCGCAGGGCGTCGGCGGCGGCCTCGGGCACGGTATGGCTGAGCACCGGCAGGACGAACGTCTCGCTGTCCCAAAAGCAATGCCCGTCGTACCCGGGGCCGGTGAGCCCCTTGGCGGGCACGGACCGACGCTCGGCCCGCGCCGAGCTCTGCAGCACATGGAACAGCGCGAACCGCACCGCCTGCTGCATCTCGGGATCCCCAGTCACGATCACATCGGCGCGGTCCCAGAAGTCGGCAAGGTACTCGGCCTGCTCCGCGAGCAAGCCCTCCCAGCCGGTGTCACGGGCAGCGGTCAGCGCAGCGGCCACCTGGTCCCGCAAGGCAGGCGCGGATCGCTGGTGCGACCACCCGTAGGCGACGTACTTGACCACGCGGAGGGTCTCACCGGGCTTGAGACGAGTGGACAGGGTGGTGCGGGCCCACTCCTCGTTGGCCTTGGAGTCCGCGCTGACGCGGTTCGGCGCCGACCACTCGTGGTCCATCGCCGAAGCGATCCGCTGGCCGCTCACGCGGGTGTGATGCACCATGCTGGCGAAGGCGCCGTGCGTCCCGCTCATCTCGTGCTCGAGGGGCGCCTGCAACACGGCGGCGACGCGGGGGTCGTCGGTGGCCACCGGCACGTCTTCGTTGGCGATCAGGCCCGACTGGACAACGACCCGCGCGCCCTCGTCGATGGGCTCGATCTCCATGCAGAAGGCGGCAATCGCCCGCTGGGTGAGCGATACCAGCCGCCAGGACCGGATCCGCACCCGTTGGTGTGCCGGTGAGGTCCACTCCACGACCCGAGACAGCACGCCGGTCTTGAAGTCAAGGATGCGCTCGTGCTGATGCAGCTCGCCGTAACGGACGTCGAGCGGCTCGTCGTCGACGAGCACCCTCAGCAGCTTGCCGTCGGCCACGTTCACGATGGTCTGGCCGTCCTCGGGAAAGCCGTACCCCGCTTCGGCGTAGGGCAGCGGACGACGTTCGTGCACGCCGTTCAGGTAGGTGCCGGGAACGCCCGACGGCTCCCCCTCGTCGAGGTTTCCGCGCAGACCGATGTGACCGTTGGAGACCGCGAACAGCGACTCCATCCGGGCGAGGTCGTCGAGGTCGAGTCCGATCTCGCGCAGACACCACGGTTCGACGACGAACGGGTGTTCCCTGGTCACGTCAACAGCTCCCCCAGGTCGGTGACGACGACGTCGGCGCCGTTGGTGCGCAGGGCCGCTGCCTGCCCGACCCGGTCGACCCCCACGACGATGGCGAAGCCGCCCGCCCGGCCGGCCTGAACCCCCGCCAAGGCGTCCTCGTAGACGGCGGCGTGAGCGGGCTCGACGCCCAGCACCCGGCCACCGTGCACGAAGGTGTCGGGCGCCGGCTTGCCGGGCAGG
Source organism: Nocardioidaceae bacterium (assembly GCA_013698185.1). Taxonomy (GTDB): domain Bacteria; phylum Actinomycetota; class Actinomycetes; order Propionibacteriales; family Nocardioidaceae; genus JACCVL01. The sequence continues at coordinate 1,969 of JACCVL010000250.1, read as the reverse complement.
TCGAGCTCGCGTGCGGTGTTGCCGTCGACGATGGCGTCGAACAGGTCCCGAATGCCCGTCACCTGCAGGACCTCCTCGGTGTTGGCTGAGGAGGACACCACGGCGGTCGACATGCCAGCGGCCCGGCACCGCCGGACGTACTCGACCGAGCCGTCGAACACCACCACGCCGTCCTCGCGGATGCGGCGGTGCACGAGGTCGTTCTTGCGTGACCCGAGACCGTTCACGGTCTCGTTCTCGGGCGGGTCGCCCACGCTGCCTTCGGGCAGTGCGATGCCACGCGAGGTGAGGAAGTCGCGCACCCCGTCCTCGCGGCGCTTGCCGTCGACGAAGGCGATGTAGTCGCTGCTGCTGAAGGCGACGAACTGTTCGCCGGTGCGTTCGGCCCGCTCGCGCAGGTAGGCGTCGAACATTTCCGCCCAGGCCGCGGAATGCACCGCCGCGGTGTCGGTGAGCACCCCGTCGAGGTCGAACAGGCACGCCCGGACCTCGCTCGGCAGACCCAGGCGGTCCTGCTCCTGCTCAGCGCTGGCTGACGTCATCGTGACCATTCCTCGGGGCCGGTCGTGGGGCGAATTCAGTGTGGTCGCTGCGCCGTGATCATGCAGGGTGAATCGCCGAAGCGGCGACCAGCGCTTTAAATAGGCGCGGATCGGCTCCGACCTCTGGATGCCATTGCACGCCCACCCGGAACCGGGCGGTCGGGTCTTCGAACGCCTCCAGCACACCGTCGTCCGCCCAAGCCGTGGCCACCAGCCCCGGGTGCTCGAGCACCCCCTGGTGGTGGTAGGACGACACGTTCACGTGCTCCCCCAGCACCGTGCCCAGCAGCGAGTCTGGCGCCACTCGCACGCCGTGGGTGCCGTACACGCCGGGGCCCGGCGAGTGGGTGTCGACGCCGAGACGATCAGGCAGATGCGCCTCGAGCCTGCCGCCCGCGGCCACCGCCATCACCTGCATCCCGCGGCACACGCCGAGCACCGGCAGGTCGCGCTCGTGCGCCAGCCGGGCGAGGGCGAGCTCGGTGCCGTCGCGGTCGGGGCGCGCCGGTTGCGCGTACGGGTGCAGCACGCCGCCATAGCGGGCCGGCTCGACATCGGCACCACCGGCGATGATGAGCCCGTCGAGGCGGTCCAGCAGCGCCGCCACCTCGCTCGGTGTGGGGTCCGGCGGCGCCGGTGGCAGCACCAGCGGAAGCCCGCCTGCGGCCCGCACCTGCTGCACGTACGCCAACGGCAGCAGCACGGCGGGCACGTCGCGCCACACCGCCCACGACGCCGGCTCGACGTAGCAGGTGATGCCGATGACCGGCGCGCTCACTGCGGTGTGACGTAGGCGCCGCTGATGCCGCCGTCGACGAGGAAGGTAGCCGCGGTGATGAAGCTGGACTCGTCGCTGGCGAGGAAGAGTGCCGCGTTGGCAATCTCGAGCGGGTCGGCGAATCGCCCCATCGGCACATGCACCAGCCGCCGTTGCGCGCGCTCGGGGTCGGCGGCGAACAGCTCGCGCAACAGCGGGGTGTCGACCGGCCCGGGGCACAGCGCGTTGACCCGGATGCCTTCCCGGGCGAACTGGACGCCGAGCTCGCGCGACATCGTGAGCACCGCGCCCTTGCTGGCGGAGTAGGAGATCTGTGAGGTCGCCGCGCCCATCACGGCCACGAAGGAGGCGGTGTTGATGATCGACCCCCGGCCCTGTGCGCGCATCTGCGGAAGCACGGCTTTGCAGCACAGGTAGACGCTGGTCAGGTTGACCTCCTGCACCCGGCGCCAGACGTCGATGTCGGTGTCGAGGATGGAGGCGTCCTCGACCGGGGAGATGCCGGCGTTGTGGACCGAGACGTCGAGGCTGCCGTAGCGCTCGACGGTCTCGGCCACCATCGCCGCCACCTGCTCGGCGTCGGTCACGTCGCAGTGCACGTAGTGGCCGCGCACCTCCTCGGCGACCTGCTTGCCCCGGTCGTCGTCGA
>JACCVL010000220.1 GCA_013698185.1 Nocardioidaceae bacterium | reverse complement strand
TCGAGCACGAACGGTTCCAGCGGCACCCGGTCGCTGGTCGTCAGGACGTCGCGGTACTTGTGCCCGCGCACCCTGATGTCGTCGCGCACGGTGAGAACCCGGGCGCGGTCCTCGGCCTCGCCGTCGTAGTACTCCTGCCGGTAGCTGCAGCCGGCCACCGGTGCGGCCGGCACCGCGATGCCGGCCTGGGCACCGTCCACGCCGTACTCGAACGAGCCCGCACTGCTGACCACCACGCCGTCCTCGTACTCCCGGGTGTGCTCACCCAGGTACCAGATCGACCCGCCGGAGTCCTGGGCGTACCAGTCGAAGGTGTTCTCCACCAGCTCGCCGTGCTCGGTCACCGCGTCGTGCACGACCACCGCCTCGATGCCGCGGATGATCCGGGTGCGCCTCGTGACGGTGACCTCCACCCGCAGCCGGGTGCCCTGCGGGTCGGTCTCGGCGTAGACCCAGGTGGTGCCCGGCACCATCGGCCAGTAGGGGTTGTCGATCTCGGTCGTGAAGTCGGCCGGGTCGAGGTCGACCGGCTGCGACGTGTGCGGCAGGTCGTAGGGACCTGGCTGGTCGCAGCGCGGATGCCGCCCCGCACTCGCCCCCACGGGCGGGCTCAGTGCGGCGGCGACGGCAACGGCCACGGTGAGGAGGGCCGACAACTGCCCGGCGGTGGTGCGGTTCATGACAACCAGCTCCTCTGGGTCCTGCCCGGCACCGTCGCCGGGTCCAGTCGGCACCGTCTCGCATGGGTGCTGTCGGGAGCCTGAACGCGATCCGGGCCGCATCTGAGACCATGGAGACCGTACGTACCGGCACCGCACCGTCTGCCCACCGGAGGCACCCGTGACCCGCCAACCCGATGCCCTGCACGGCCAGTCGCTGGCCGACTTCGACCCCGAGGTCGCCGCCGCGATCGACGCCGAGCTGCTCCGCCAGCAGTCCACCCTGGAGATGATCGCCAGCGAGAACTTCGCCCCGGTGGCGGTGCTGCAGGCACAGGGCAGTGTGCTGACGAACAAGTACGCCGAGGGCTACCCGGGCAAGCGCTACTACGGCGGGTGCGAGCACGTCGACGTCACCGAGACCCTCGCGATCGAGCGGGTCAAGGCGCTGTTCGACGCCTCGTACGCCAACGTCCAGCCGCACTCCGGCGCGCAGGCCAACGCCGCCGCCATGCAGGCCCTGATCACGCCGGGCGACACCATCCTCGGCCTCGACCTGGCGCACGGCGGTCATCTCACGCACGGCATGCGGCTCAACTTCTCCGGCAAGCTCTACCAGGTGGCTGCCTACCACGTCCGCGAGGACACCTCGACGGTCGACATGGACGAGGTGCTGTCGTTGGCCAAGGAGCACCAGCCGCAGCTGATCATCGCGGGCTGGTCGGCCTACCCGCGTCACCTCGACTTCGCCGCCTTCCGCCAGATTGCCGACGAGGTGGGCGCCGCCCTGATGGTCGACATGGCGCACTTCGCCGGTCTGGTGGCCGCGGGCCTGCACCCGAGCCCGCTGCCATACGCCGACGTCGTCACCTCCACCACCCACAAGACGCTCTGCGGCCCCCGCGGCGGCATCATCCTCACCAACCGCGAGGACCTGGCCAAGAAGTTCCAGTCCAGTGTCTTTCCCGGTCAGCAGGGTGGCCCGCTCGAGCACGTGATCGCGGCCAAGGCGGTGGCCTTCAAGGCGGCCGCGTCGCCGGAGTTCGTCGACCGCCAGCAGCGCACCGTGCACGGCGCCCGACTGCTCGCCGAGCGCCTGGTCGCGCCGGACATGGTCGACGCCGGGGTGTCGGTGCTGACCGGTGGGACCGACGTGCACCTCGTGCTCGTCGACCTGCGCGACTCGGCGCTCGACGGCCGCCAGGCCGAGGACCGGCTGCATGGCATCGGCATCACCGTCAACCGCAATGCAGTGCCCTTCGACCCCCGCCCACCGATGGTGACCTCGGGGCTCCGGATCGGCACCCCGGCACTGGCCACCCGCGGATTCGGGCCTGAGGAGTTCAGCGAGGTGGCCGACATCATCGCCACGGCGCTGCACCCGCAGCTGTCCGACGAGCCGCTCACCGCGCTGAGCACCCGGGTCGGTGCCCTGGCCGAGGCGTTCCCGCTGTATGCAGACATCGTCCCCTTCACCGCCTGAGGCCATCGGGTGGGCGCCGCTGCGGGAGCCCGCCATGCTCGCGCTGCACGCCCTGCTGATCCTCGTGCTGCTCGGCACCGCCCTGCTGGGCTGGTGGCAGTGGGATGCCTGGCGCTCGGAGCAGGCCGACAACGCCACTGAGCTGCTCGGACGATCCCCCGTCGCGCTGTCCGACGCCCTCGGCCCCGATGACCCACCAGCGGGCGAGGACATCGGCATCCCGGTGGTCGCCGAGGGCCGCTACGCGCCCGCCGACGAGCAGTTCCTGGTGCCGCGCCGCAACACCGACGGCAAGGCCGGCTACTGGGTGCTCAGCCCGCTGCGCATCGAGGAGACCGGGTCCAGCCTGCTGGTCGTGCGCGGCTGGACTGCGCAGGCGTCGCCGCTGCCGCCGGTGCCGACCGGCCCCGTCCGCGAGACAGGCGTACTGCAGCCCGGCGAAGAGGGCTCCGGGACGGTGTCACCGGAGCGCATGGTGGCCGCAGTGCGGATCCCGGCACTGGTGGGGCAGACCGGTGGCGATCTTTACGGCGCCTTTCTGCTGCGGATGCAGCCCCGGTACGCCGACCCGGCGGCCGGGCGGCTGGAGCCGGTGCCGCCGCCCGTGGCCGGCCCGGCGTGGAGCGCCGGGCTGCGCAACCTTGCCTATGCGGCCCAGTGGTGGGTGTTCGGCGGATTCGCCCTCGTTCTGTGGTGGCGGATGTGCGTGGACCGGCTCGCCGCCGCTCGCCTCGAGGATGCCACCGAGCCGCAGGTACCCTCACCGACGTGAACGCTGCGCTGACCCGGTACCGAGTGATGGCCTACGTGGTGGGGGTCTTGCTGATCGTGCTGGTGTTGGTGGGCGTGCCGCTGAAGTACCTGGCCACCGAGGGCACCGGGCCGCAAGAGCTCGGCGAGTGGATCACGACCTACCTCGGGGTCGCACACGGCTGGCTCTACATGGTGTTCCTGGTGGCGGCCGCGCTGCTCGCGCGAGCAGCGCGCTGGAGCATTGGGTTCACCATCACCACACTGCTGCTCGGCACCGTGCCGGTGGCGAGCTTCTTCGGCGAGCGGCGGGCCACCGCCCGCACCCGGGCGCTGCTGGTCAGCTCTTCTCGCTAGCCGCGTCGGGGTCGTCGGCGGTGCCGTCCGTTTCCAGGGGGACCTCGTCGACTGGCTCGTCCAGCAACCCGGTGACCGGCTCGCCGCCCGCCACATCGACCGGCTCGACCGGTTCGTCCACCGGCACCGCAACCGGCTCGTCGATCACCTCGTCCACCGGCGTGGTGGCAGCGGGGGTGTAGGGGGTGGGCGTGGTGGGGATCGTCACCGGCTCGGGCCCAGCGGAGCCGCGCGCCTTGTTGGCGACGTATGCCGCCCCCCCGGCGAGGCCGAGCGCGACCACGATGGTGCGCAGCCAGTGCCGCTCGGGCTTGGCCGGCTCGAGCCCGACGGCGGCCCGAGCCCGATCGGCGGCAACGAGCCCGCGCTTCTTGGCCTGCCTGCGCGTCTTCTTGGTGCGCTTGTCGACATCCTTCAACGCCTGCTGGCTCCGCTCACGCGCATCCTTGCCGCGGGCCCGGGCCTCCTCACGCGCCGCCTCAGCGGCCGCGGCGGCAGTGGCGGCCACGGTGGCGGCTGCGGTGGCAACAGCGGGCTGCACGTCATGGCGAATGTGCTCCGAGGCGGTCTTGGCCGCCTGCCCGACGGCGGGCACGACGGTCGCCTGTGCCCGCTCGTTGATCTGCTGGGCGGCCTCGCCGGCTCTGCTGCCGAGATCCTTGGCGACCCGAGCAGTCTCGAGAGCGCGCTCGGCGGGCGAGGACTTGCGGCGGACGTGCATGGGGCTACCTCCAGCATGGCGACGGCGACATCGTACGACCGGGATGACCGTCCCGGTCAGCCCTCATGCTTTCGTGCCCGTGCCCGGATGTCACATCGGGGCTCTTTGCCCGGCCCGTAGGATCATCCCGGGTGCCCAGCCGTGAGCCCTGGCGGGCCCCCCGTCCTGATCTGCTGAGAGGAGCCCTCGTGGCTGAGTCCGTGTACGCCACCTTGCACACCACCCGAGGTGACATCGTCATCCGGCTGTTCCCCGACCACGCGCCCACGACCGTGCGCAACTTCGTCGGACTCGCCGAGGGGACCAGGGAGTGGACCGACCCCAAGACCGGCCAGCAGCGCAACGGCCGCTTCTACGACGGGACGGGCTTCCACCGGGTCATCGACAGCTTCATGATCCAAGGCGGGGACCCGCTCGGGACCGGAACCGGTGGCCCCGGCTACACCTTCAAGGACGAGTTCCACCCCGAGCTCGGCTTCGACCGGCCGTACCTGCTGGCCATGGCCAACGCGGGACCGGGGACGAACGGGTCGCAGTTCTTCATCACGGTCCAGTCCACCTCATGGCTCAACTTCAAGCACACGATCTTTGGTGAGGTCGACGGGGAGGAGAGCCGGGCCGTCGTCGACGCCATCGCCACCACCCGCACCGACGGACAGGACCGACCGGTCGACCCGGTCGTGATCGAGCGCCTCGACATCGAGCGTCGCGACTCCTGAGCGACGTGAGCGACTCCGCCGCTGGCGTCCCCCGGTGTTACCGCCATCCCGACCGGGAGACGTGGATCCGCTGCCAGCGCTGCAGCCGGCCGATCTGTCCCGACTGCATGCGGCCGGCGTCGGTGGGTTTCCACTGCCCGGAGTGCGTGGCCGAGGCCAAGCGGACCCGGCGTACGGCGCGCACCGCGGCGGGAGGTCGGGTGCCCGCCGTGCCCGGCCGCGCCACCCTGGCGCTGATCGGGGTCAACCTCGCCCTCTTCGCCGTCGTGCTGGCAACCGGCCGCGCCGCGAGCGAGGTGTACCAGCAGTCGTTCATGCTCACCGCCTCGCTACCGTTCTACGGACTCACCGGCGTCGACGGCGGCGCCTGGTGGCGCCTGATCACGTCGGCGTTCCTGCACGTCCAAGTCCTGCACATCGCCTTCAACATGTTCGCCCTGTACGTGCTCGGCCCACCGCTGGAGCGCCTCGTCGGGCAGCTGCGGATGGTCGGGATCTATCTCACGACCGGGCTCGCCGGGTCGGTGACGGTGCTGTGGCTCGGCGATCCGCGCATCCCGACCGTCGGCGCCTCCGGAGCCGTGTTCGGGATCTTCGGCGCCGCCATCGTGTTGATGCGCTCCCGCGGGTACGACATCTCCTCGCTGGCGACGGTGCTCGGCATCAACCTGGTCATCACCTTCGCGGTCCCCAACATCAGCTGGCAGGCCCACATCGGCGGGCTGCTCGTCGGCCTCGTCCTGGGAGCGATGCTGGCCTACACCCCCCGCCGGCACCGGCGGCTGCTGCATCCGGTGGCGTTCGGGGCGCTGTGGCTCCTGCTGGGGCTGGCAGCCGCCGGGCATGCCCTGCTCTGAACCGTTGGACCCCACGTCCGCTAACCCCCGCGCGCCCCCGCGCCGAGTGGTGCCAACCCGGCCCCGTACGCCTGCAAGCACCCCGCGATGGCACCACTGGAGGGTGCGGCGGGCAGCCCCGGCAGCCGCTGTCCACACTGGGGACAACTCCTGTGGATAATCACAGTGATGTCATTTCGCGCGAGGAGGCGTCACTCCCACTGGGTGGCGAAGACGAAGCCGACCGCGATCAGGCCCATGCCAATCAGGAGGTTCCAGTTTCCCAGCTCAGCCATGCCGGGGATCCGGCTGCCGGCGATGTAGAACACGACCACCCAGATGAGCCCCAGCAACCAGCAGGTCACCATGACCGGGGCCGCATACCGCTTGACCAGGCCGGGACCGCTCGCCTCGGCGCGCTCCGGTCGAGAGGGGGACGGCTGCTTGTTCCTGCGGAGCGGAGAGCTGGGCACCGGGCACCTCGGCGGGCTGGGTCGACGTCGGTGGACCCACCTATCCTAGACGGCACACCGCTCGACGAGGTTAGGGCTCGTCGGCTCACGGTCGGCAGGGGGTGACAGCGGCATGACCACGGACCGTCGCCGGTGGCGCCTGGCCGTCCCGGTGGCCGCGGCGTTGGCAGGCACGCTGTTCGTGGCCAGCGCTGTGAGCAGCGGAGGCACCGACCTGCGCCCCGGCGGTGCCGACCTGCAGGCACTGGTCAGCGACCGCGCCCAGGATGTGGACCAGCTGACCCGGCGCCTCGACGAGCTCCAGGCCGACGTCGACCGGCTGGGTGCGGAGGTAGCGGACAAGGACGTCCGTGACCTTCGCCGCAAGGCGTCGGCCGTGGAGGATGCCGCCGGGCTCACGCCGGTCTCGGGACCCGGGGTCGTCGTGACGCTCGACGACGCGCCGGCGGGGCAGGCGTCGGACGATGTCGATGCCAACGTGCTCGTCGTGCACCAGCAGGACATCCAGGCATTCGTGAACGCGTTGTGGACCGGTGGCGCGGTGGCCATGACCCTGCAGGGCAGGCGCCTGGTGTCGACCACCGCGGTCAAGTGCGTCGGCAACACCGTGGTCATCGAGGGCGTGCCGTACGCGCCGCCGTACGTGATCGAGGCCGTCGGGAACGACGAGGCGTTCACGCAGGCGCTCGCGGCGTCACCGAGCGTGGGCTTCTACCGAGAGGACGCCAAGACCTATGGACTCGGGCTGGACGTGGACCGGGTCTCGGCCCTGGACGTCCCGGCCTACGCGGGGCGTCCCGTCATGGAGCACGCCCGCCCGCTCTAGTCGCCCGATCCTCTGGGTGCGTTCGGCGGCGGTCTGGTGGTGGTCGGCGGCGATCTGGTGGTCGTCGGCGGCTCGGTGGTGGTGGTCGGGGGTTCGGTGGTGGTGGTCGGTGGTTCGGTCGTCTCGTCCGGCCGGCTCGACACGGTGATCCGCACCTCGTCACCTGTCCCTACCGCCGTGCCGGGCTCCGGGTTTTGTGCCACGACCGTGCCGGCATCGGCGCTGGCGCTGGAGTCGAACGTGGCGTACGGCTGCAGACCCGCTCGCTCGATCAGGCGCTCCGCCGTTTGCTGGTTCTTGCCGACGACGCTGGGCACCTCCACCGGGCCTTCGCTCAGCGTGAGGGTGACGGTCGAGTCTGGCGGTACGGACGTGCCCGACTCCGGCGAGACGCCGATGACCTGGTTGCGGGGCTCGTCGCCCGGGGCGCGCTCGATAGCTGCTGTCAAGCCGGCCCGGCGCAGTATCTCCTCGGCCGTGGCCCTGGACGCACCCTCCAGACCCGGCGGTACGGTCACCGCGTCGGGTCCGGAGCTGACGATGAGGTCGACGGTCGCGCCCTCGTCGACGAAGTCGCCACCGGGTGGATCCTGGTCGGTCACCTGACCGGCCGGCTCGTCGGCCGGCTCGTTGACGCTGCGCACGACCAGGCCCTCGCCCTCGAGCTCGGCGATGGCTTGGGCCTCTCTGTCCCCCCGCACGTCGGGAACCTGCACGCTGGCCGTGTCGCCACCACCTTGGTTGAACAGGTACACCACCCCGCCGAGCAGCCCGAGCAGCAGCAGCCCCAGCAGCAGCCAGAGCCACCCGCCTCGCCGCCGACGAGCAGGCTCGTCGGGCCTGTCGTCCTCGACCTGGTCGAACATGGCCGTGGCACCAGCGCCGTCCATCGGCAGCGCCGGGGTGTCCTCGTCGGCAACGGCGGCCCCGGCGGCGGGTGCCTCCACGGCCTGGCCCGCCAGCGCCCGTTCGATGTCGGCACGCATCTGGGCCGCCGACTGGTAGCGGTCGGATGTCTTCTTGGCCAGCGCCTTGTCGACGATGGCGTCAATCTCGGCCGACACCTCGGGATCCAGGCTGGAGGCGAGCGCCGGCTCCTCGCGGACGTGCTGGTAGGCAACCGACACGGGGCTGTCGCCGACGAACGGGGGGCGGCCCGTCAGCAACTCGAACAGCAGGCAACCGGTCGAGTAGATGTCGCTGCGCGCGTCGACCTGTTCACCGCGGGCCTGCTCGGGGGAGAGGTACTGCGCGGTGCCGACGACGGCGGCCGTGGCCGTCATCGTCGAGGACGAGTCGGCAATGGCCCGGGCGATGCCGAAGTCCATGACCTTCACCCGGCCGGTGGGGGTCAGCATCACGTTTGCCGGCTTGATGTCGCGGTGGACGATGCCGGCCCGGTGGGAGTAGTCCAACGCCGACAACACATCCGCGGTGATCTCGAGTGCTCGCTCGGGCAGGATCTTGCGGCCGTCCCGGGTCAGTTGCCGCAGGGTCTCGCCCTCGACGTACTCCATGACGATGTACGGGACGTGACTGCCGTCGGGGTCCACCTCGTCGCCGGTGTCGTAGACCGCGACGATGGCCGGATGGTTGAGGGATGCGGCCGACTGTGCCTCGCGGCGGAACCTGGCCTGGAAGGTGGGGTCGCTGGCGAGGTCGCTGCGCAGCCGCTTGATGGCCACCGTGCGTCCGAGCCGGGAGTCCTGCCCGGCGCGCACGTCAGCCATGCCACCGCGGCCGATCAGCGCGCCGACCTCGTACCGTCCCCCGAGCACGGGACCGGCGCCGCCGGGGGGTTGGGCGGTCATGGCTTGCCTCCGCCCTTGTCGGGCTCGGGCTTGTCGGGCTCGGGCTTGTCGGGCTTGTCGTCACCCTCGCCGCCGGCGTTGCCGGGGTCCTCCGGAGCATCCTTGGACAGCTCGTAGACCCCAACAGTCACCTCGCTGTCCGGCTCAACCGCACCGGTCGGCGAGATGGTCAGCACGGCCTCCTTCACCTGCTCGGGGTCGAGCGACCCCACCAGCTCGCTGAGTGCGGGGTCGGAGGCCACCGTCGACTCGTCCAGGTCCACCTTCTCGGGCTGTAGGCCCAGCGCCTCGAGCTGGTTCTCGACGTCCTTCCACTCGCGGCCCACGTAGTCGGTGGCCACCACCTCAACCCCTGGTGGCTCGGTGGTCGTCTGGGTGGTCGTCGTTTCCGTGGTCGTGACGTCGGTCGTCGTGTCCTGCGTGGCCGGGTCGGAGGTGGGATCCGGCTGCGGGGTCGGCTCCGGCGACTCCGTCGTGGTCGACGATGCGCCGGTTGGGTCGTTGGCGCTTCGCTGGGGGTCGTCCCCCGACCCCAACAGCCCCGCCAGCCCGAACGCGCCGCCGAGGAGCAGCAACAAGGCGAGCGCGGCCAGCAGCAGCCCGGACCGTTGCCACCAGGGTCGGCCGTCTTGGCCGGCCACCGGCTCGTTCGGCAGGGTGCTCGTCGGGGGGACCCCCGCCGCTGCCGCCCCACCGCCCACCGCCGCCGCCGGGAGCCCGCCCGCCAATGTGCCGGGTCCGTAGCGCAGCTGGTGCGCCAGCTCGGCCGCACTGCGCTGGCGATCGGCCGGTGCCTTCGCCATCGCCTGCCCGGTGATGGCGCGCAGTCCGTCCGGCACACCCGTGGGCAGGGGGGGCGGGGCATCGTGCAGGTGCGCGAGTGCTGTGGCCACGGGGCTGTCGCGGTCGAACGGTCGAACGCCTGCCAGCGCCTCGTACAGCACAACGCCGAGGGCATACACGTCGCTGGCTCCGGTCACCTCCTTGCCCGCTGCTTGCTCCGGCGACAGGTAGTGCGGGGTCCCGACGACCATGCCGGTGTCGGTGATGGGCACCGCACCGACGGCCTTGGCGATACCGAAGTCGGTGATCTTCACCTCACCGGCGTCGGTCACAAGCAGATTCGCGGGTTTGATGTCGCGGTGGACGATGCCCTGGTCGTGGGCGGCCTGCACGGCATCGGCCGCGAGGGCAACGATGCGGGCGGCGTCGGCGGGCGGCAGGGTCCGTCCCTGACCGACCTGGTCGGACAGTGACTGGCCGTGGATCAGCTCCATCACCAGGAACGGGCGGTGCTCCTGGTCGGCTCCGGTCGATCCCGTCCCGGAGTCGCCGAAGTCGTAGACCCGGGCGATCCCGGGATGGTCGAGCACCGCGGCGTGCCGGGCCTCGGCCAGGAACCGGGCGCGGAAGGTCGCGTTGTCGGCGAGCTCGGGCTTGAGGAGCTTCACCGCCACCTCCCGGTGCAGCACGGTGTCCTCGGCCTGCCAGACCGCACCCATCCCTCCGACAGCGATCCGACTGTCGAGCCGGTAGCGACCACCGACCAGCGGCGGCTCGGCGGTCACGACCCGATCACCCCCTGCATGACCGACTTGGCGATCGGACCGGCCAGGCCACCGCCGGAGATCTCCTCGCGCGGTACGTCGGGATTCTCCACGAACACGGCCACGGCGACCTGCGGGTCGTCGGCCGGGGCGAACGACACGAACCAGGCGTACGGCGGCAAGTCCTCGCTGCGCTCGGCGGTGCCGGTCTTGCCGGCGACGGCGACGCCGGGAATGGCGGCCTCGTCTGCGGTGCCGTCCTCCACGACGCTCACCATCATGGTGGTGAGCTGCTCGGCGACCTCCGACGACACGGCTTCGCTGAGCTGCTCGGGCTCGGTGCGCTCGAGCAGCTCGACGTCGGGGGACAGGACCTCGTCGATCACATACGGCTTCATCACGTCGCCGTCGTTGGCGATGGCGCCGGCAACCATCGCCATCTGCAGTGGTGTGGCCGCGACGTCGTACTGGCCGATCGCGCTGAAGGCGGTCAACGCACCCGGAGCGTCGGCGGGGTAGTTGCTGGCGACCAGGCGTAGGTCGTCGAAGTAGGAGCCGTCGTTGAAGCCGAACGCCTCGGCCTGCTCCTTGAGCGCAGCGTTGCCCAAGTCGAGCCCGATGTCGCCGAAGGACACGTTGCACGAGAACGCCAGCGCCATCGTGAGGGTGATGTCGCCGCTCCCGCAGGACTCGACGTCGTTGCTCAGCACCCTGTCCGTCTGCGGCAGGTCGAGCGTCGGCCCGCCGGGCACCATGGTGTCCGGGGTGTACCTGCCGCTCTCGAGTGCGGCCGCGGCCGTGACCAGTTTGAACGTCGACCCCGGCGCCCAGGTGTTCTCTCGGGTGCGGTCCAGCAGCGGTTGGTCGTCGTCCTTGTTCAGCTGGTCGTAGGCATCGGCGGCGGCGTCGAAGTCGTGGCTGGCCAGCCGGTTGGGGTCGTAGCTCGGGGTGGACACCATCGCCAACACCCCGCCGGTGGCGGGATCGAGGGCGACGACCGCGCCGCGGGGACCGCCGGGCAGCGCCTGCAACCCCTCGAGGGCAGCCTGCTGGGCCTGCGGGTCGATGGTCAGCTGCACGCTCCCGCCGCTGGGCTGCTGGCTGCCGACGAGGTCCGCCACTCGGTCGACGAACAACCGCGAGTCGCCACCGGACAGGATCGGATTGGCCGTGTCCTCGATGGCGGTACGCCCGTAGACGTAGGAGTAGTAGCCGGTGAGGTGCGCGTACAGCTGGGTCTGCCGGTAGACCCGCTGGTAGTCGTAGTCGTCCTTGCTCGCGACGCTGCGCGCCACTGAGGCCTCGCCGACCAGCACCGGCCCCCGCTCGCGGGAGAACTCCTCGTCGACCACCCGCCGGTTGCCGCTGGTGGAGTTGAGGTCCTCGGCGTCGATGAACTGCACGTAGTTGGCGTTCAGCAGCAGCGCCAGGAACAGCAGGCCGCAGAAGACCGCCAGCACCCTGATCGGCCGGTTCACCGCAGCTTCACCACCTGGGTGGCGTCGTCGGCGGCGAGCGGAGCCGCCGATGGCGAGGGCCGGCGCGTCACATGGCTCACCCGCAGCAGCAGCGCGATGATCGCCCAGTTGGCCACCAGCGACGACCCGCCGTAGGACAGGAAGGGCGTCGTCAGCCCGGTCAGGGGGATCAACCTGGTGACACCGCCGACAACCACGAACACCTGCAGGGCGAAGGCCACGGCGAGTCCGGCGGCCAGCAGCTTGCCGAACGCGTCGCGGCACAGCAGAGCGACCCGCAGGGCGCGTTCGACGATCAGGGCATAGACCACGACGATCGCCATCAGCCCGGTCAACCCGAGCTCCTCACCGAACGACGGCACGATGAAGTCGGAGTACGAGAACGGGGTCAGCGTGGGGTCGCCCTGACCGAGACCGGTGCCGAGCAGTCCGCCGAACGCCAGGCCGTACAGGCTCTGCTGGATCTGAAAGTAGGCGTCGGGGTCACTGAACGGGTCGAGCCAGCCGGTGACCCGCGCCTGCACGTGAGCGAAGGTCAGATAGCCGAAATAGGCGCCGGCGGCGAACAGCAGCGCGCCCACGACGATCCAGCCGACCCGTTCGGTGGCGACGTACAGCAGCACCACGAACAGGCCGAAGAACAGCAGCGACGACCCGAGGTCGCGCTGGAAGACGAGCACCGCGAGGCTGACCAGCCAGGCGACCAGGATGGGCCCCAGGTCGCGGCCGCGCGGCAGGTCGATGCCGAGGATGCGACGACCGGCAAGCGCCAGCGCGTCGCGCTTGACCACGAGGTAACCCGCGAAGAACACCACCAAGAGGATCTTGGCGACCTCGCCCGGCTGGAAGCTCAACGGTCCGATCCCGATCCAGATCTGCGCCCCGTTGATGTTCTTGCCCAGGAACGGCACCAGCGGCAGCAGCAGCAGCACGATCGCGCCGAGGCCCATCGTGTAGGTGTAGGCCTGCAGTCGGCGGTGGTCGCGGATCACCAGCAGCACGGCGACGAAGCCGATGACGCCGATCAGGGTCCAGATCAGCTGCTGCCCGGCGAACGGCCCCTCCGGCCTGTTGTCGGCGGCCAGGTCGAGGTCGATCCGGTTGATCATGGCCAGGCCGAGGCCGTTGAGCATGACCACGAGGGGCAGCAGCACCGGGTCTGCGTACGGCGCCAGCAGGCGCACGGCGACGTGGGCAGCCAGGGCCAGGGCGGCGAAGCCACCGGCAACCTGGACCAGGTTGTCGGGAACCGCTCCGTTGTAGCCGAGCTCGGCGGCGACGTAGGCGCCGATGCCGACCACGAGGGCGGCCAGCAGCAAGAAGAGCTCGGTGCCGCGACGCTTGCGCGGGATGGTCTGTACCGACCCGGTGCTCATCCGGCACCACCGCCACGGCCACCGCTGGAGCGGTCAGCGGTCGTGGACGGCGTGTCCGACGACCGCGTGTCCGACGACGGCGTGTCCGACGACGGCGTGCCGGACGACGGTGCGGTGGCCTGGGGGCCGCTGTCGGAGCACTCCTGCGATGCCTTGCCGCCCGCGTTGCAGTCCTCGGCCAGCGCCCAGAGCCGGTCGATGGTGCGCTCGGCCCCCTCCAGGTCGGCGGCCTCGATGCCGTCGACCACCTGCTCCTGGCGATACTCGGGGAGGTCGTCGAGAGGCAGGTCGGTCGCCTCGTGCAGCTTCGACATCTCGATGCCCGGGATGTCCTGCGGGATCCCCTGGAAGATCGCCACCACACCGTCGGAGTCGGCGACGAAGTACTTGCTCTGGCTCCAGTCGTACGCCCAGTTGAGACCCAGACCGGCGGCCGCCAGCAGGATGAGCACGGCGAGCAGCGGCAGCACGAAGCGGTTGCGGCGATGGCTCAGCGGTGCGTAGCGCAGCTCTTCGAGGTCGAGGTCGTCGTCGGCGTAGTCGTCGTCCCCGTCGAGCTCGACCACGCTCGCGGTCGAGCCGCCGCCGGTGGCCCTGCCGATCGGCGGCCGGGGCTGCTCGGCTGCCGACCCGACCAGCAGTGGCTCCTCGCCCGGCCCCGCCTCGTCGGCCGCGTCCTCGGTGGCGACCACCTCGCCGATCACGCAGGTGACGTTGTCGGTGGTCGGGGCGTCGAGCGCCAGCCGGATCAGCTCGGTGGCCGCCAGCTCGATGCTGCCGTCGCCGAGCGCCCGACTGATGGCTGCCGGCTCCACATAGTCGCTGAGACCGTCGCTGCACAAGAGCACTCGGTCGCCTGGCCGCACGTCCAGGGTGAACAGGTCGGGGTCGACGCTGTGCCCGCCCTGCAGCGCCTTCAAGATCAGCGAGCGGTGCGGATGGGTCCGTGCCTCGGCCTCGGTGATGCGGCCCTCGTCGACCAGCGACTGGACGAAGGTGTGGTCGGTGGTCAGCTGGGTCAGCTCACCGGCACGCCACAGGTATGCGCGCGAGTCGCCGACGTGGGCGATGCTGAGCCGGTCCGGGCCACCGTCGGCGGCCTCGAACACCATCGCGATGAGGGTGGTGCCCATGCCCTCGAGGCTCGGGTCCTGGTCGACGAGCTCGCTGAGCCGGTCGTTGGCGCGGTGCGTCGCGCCGGCGAGCGCCTCGAGCACGTCCCCGGTCTGCTCGGTGTCGAGCCGGCGCACGGTCTGGACCACGACCGACGACGCGAGGTCGCCGGCGGCCTGTCCGCCCATGCCGTCGGCGAGCACCAGCAGGCGACGGCTGGCATAGCCGGAGTCCTGGTTGTTCTTGCGGTTGGGGCCGACGTCGGTGAAGGCCGTGCAACGCAGAGCGGTCATCGGTGGAGTCACCGTCGCAGCTCGAGCACCGTCTTGCCGATGCGGATCGCCGTCCCCATCGCGACGGGGGTCGGTGCCGTCACCCGCTGCGCGCCGACGTAGGTCCCGTTCGTGGAGCCGAGGTCCTCAACGAACCACTGCTCGCCGTTGGTGGCGACCCGTGCGTGTCGGGTGGACACGTAGTCGTCGTCGAGGCGGATCTGTGCGTCGGTGCCGCGGCCGATCAAGACCGGCTCGCTCCCTAGCTGCACCGACTGCCCACGGTCGGGACCGTCGGCGACCACCAGCTGGCGGGGGGTGTTGCGGTCACTGCGGCTGGGGCGCCGTTGTCTCGGTGGCTTGGCGGGTTTGGCCGGACTTGGTTGCTGGGCTGCCGGTGCTTTCACGGTGTCGACGCGAGCACCGAACATGTCCGAGCGGATCACCGACACCGCCGACAGCACGAACAGCCACAGCACGGCGAGGAAGCCCAGGCGGATCAGCGTCAAGGTCAGCTCGGACACGTCACTGCCTCTTCGCTCGGGGATCGTGGACGGTGACGGTGGTGCCACCGATGACGATGGTCGACCCGTCGCGCAGCATGGCCTGCTGCACCTTGCGGCCGTCGACCTGGGTGCCGTTGGTGGAGCCCAGATCGACAACGCTGACCGTCATCTGCCGATCCGAGACCGAGATGCGGATCTCCGCGTGGCGCCGGGACACCCCCGGGTCGTTGATCCTGAGGTCGGCCTCGTCCCCACGACCCATCACCAGACCGTGCTCGGGCACGGCGTGGCGGGCGCCGTTGACCTCGACGACGACCGGTGCCCTGTTGATGCTGGTGTCGCTCGTCGGACCCCCGGTCGAGTTGGTGACGGCGGCGTTCGCCTTGCCGGTGACCAGGAAGCGTCCGGTGGTGAGGTCCGCGCGCTGAACCAGGTCGATGACGACCGGTCCGGCCAAGGTGTAGTGCTGTTCTCGTACGTGGTCACGCACCATCTGGTCGAGCTCGTCGGACAACGTCTGGCCGTACGGGGCGAGCCGGTCGTAGTCACCGGGAGACAGTTCGACGCTAAACGCGTTGGGCACGAGCACCCGGTCGCGAGACAGCACCTGGGTGGAGTTGTCGATCTCGCGGGTGATGGACGCCGCGATCTCGACCGGTTGCACAGCGCTGCGAAAGACCCGGGCGAAGGCGCCGCTGACGGCTCGTTCGAGCCGCTGCTCGAACCGCTGCAGGACGCTCACGTGCCACGTGCTCCCTTCTGCTCACGGGCCTCAGCACCACGTCACGGCGGTGTCGGGACGTGGTTTGGAGCGCGCAGATGCGCGCTCCTGATGGATGGTACCGAGGACACCTCCCGACAGCCCAATGCCGCGAGTCGCTGGCCCGGCTGCGTGCTAGTCTCATCGATCGGTCGGTGGATGTGGTGCTCCGCCGACCCGCGCCCGTCAGGGTGCTGCGCGAGTGGCGGAATAGGCAGACGCGCACGGTTCAGGTCCGTGTGCCCGAAAGGGCGTGGGGGTTCAACTCCCCCCTCGCGCAC
>JACCVL010000185.1 GCA_013698185.1 Nocardioidaceae bacterium | reverse complement strand
ATCGGGCTGGTGCTCGTGCTCGGCGCGTTCCTGGGTCGAGCCGGGGGCCTGATCCTTGCCGGGCTGCTGGCCACCGCAATCCTCACCGGATCGACCATCTCCGACAACTGGGACGGCGCAGACCTCCGGGAGACCCCGACCCGGGCGGCGGCGGTGAGCGGCCGGTACTCCGTCGACGCCGGGAAGCTGGTCCTGGACCTGCGCGAGGTGGCCGACCCAGCAAACCTCGACGGTCGCACGATCGCCGTCGAGGGCGGGGTGGGGTATCTGCACGTGATTCTGCCGGCCGACCTGGACGCCCGGGTGCGGGCAGCCGTCAACGGCGCTGGCGACATCGACGTGTTCGGCCAGAACTCCGACGGGTTCGACATCGGCCTCACCCGCAGCTACGACGGGGGTGACGACGTCCCCGCCATCACCATCGACGCCGAGCTCGGCGTCGGCCAGATCGAGGTGACCCACTCATGAAGGAGAACACCATGTTCCTCGCGTCCGCACGCCACCCGGTCAACATCGGCCACCTCGTCATGGGCATCGCCTTCCTCGGCCTGGTCGCGGTCTGGGCCCTGGTCGAGAGCAACGTGGTCGGAGGCGACGACATCCGCTGGCTGCTCCCGGTGCCCTGGGTGCTCGCCGGGCTGGCCGGCCTGCTGACCACCGTCCGCTCCGGCCGCGACCGGGCCGCCCGCGAGCAGACCCCATGGCCGCAGGCCACCCCGGCTCCCGCGCCGCCGGCAGCTACGACGGACGCACCCGACGACACCATCCACGATGCCCGATGAGCCATCCGCAGCCTGCGCGGAGCCGCCGAAGACGAGCACCCGCGGCGGCGATCATGCCTCGGTGCCGGTACCGCAACGGCGATGCATGATCCTCGGTCGCGGGGAGGGCGTGCGTACGGGCGTCTCGCCGCTGGCGTCGAGTCTTGCGCCGGGCCGACACCGGCGGCCGCGGCGCCGATTGCCGGGCGGTGTCACGCGCACGACAACCGCAGTCCGGTAGGAGGGTCCGGGCTCAATAACCCCCGGCGCCGCCTCCACCGCCAGAGCCACCGCCGCCATACAGCACCAACGCGATAACCACCGCAGCGAGCAGCACGGCTCCGACGACCAACCACACTCTTCCGGTCATGATCACTACTCCATGCCTGTCGCCAAGCGGGCTCGTGCCCCGACCGCGTTCTACCAGTCTACTTCTGTGGGTGCGGCCGGAACGCCGCGGTGCCCGTTCGCCGCTCGGCGACAAGGAAGTCGGCGCCCTCCAGCTGCCGCCGTCAGGTCGTCCAGGCTCGGGTTACAGACGAACACGAGATCGCCGTCGTGCCGCCGACGTCTCGGGCTTGTTGACCACCTGTTTCGGGCGCGACAAACTCTGCGTGGGGACCGCCCGGCCAACAGAACGGCAGCACGCATGCAGAGCTCGTCGAGGACCGCCGCAGCGCGACCGAAGTGCGCGGCGGCAGGGACCTTCCTAAGGTCAGGCGAACCCCGACGTGCGTGACCCCGAGCCCGGGAGTCGCACCACCGTCGAAGTTGATCGAGGAAAGGCGCCCGACATGTTCGCTCGGCTCGCGGTGGTCAACCGAGGAGAACCAGCGATAAGGCTCATCCGAGCCGTACGCGAGCTCAACGAGGAGCACGGCTTCGGCATCACGGTCATCGCCTTGCACACCGAGGCGGAGCAGCGCGCACTCTTCGTGCGCGCAGCCGATGAGGCGGTGCTGCTGCGCGAGGTCGAGTCGGCAAGCGGGCCCTACCTCGACCACGAGGAGCTCGAACGAGCGCTTCGCCTCAGCCGGGCCGACGCGGTCTGGGTGGGTTGGGGTTTCGTTGCGGAGGACCCGGACTTCGCCGAGCTCTGCGAACGAATGGGCTTGGTTTTCGTCGGCCCACCGGCGCAGGCCATGCGCCAGCTCGGCGACAAGATCGAGGCCAAGCTCCTCGCCGAGAAGACCGGGGTCCCGGTGGCGCCCTGGAGCGGTGGCCCGGTGTCGAGCCTGGAGGAGGCGACGAAGCACGCCGAAGAGATCGAGTACCCGCTCGTGGTGAAGGCCAGAAGCGGCGGCGGAGGCCGCGGCATTCGGGTGGCCAGGTCGGCTGACGAGCTGGAGGGAGCCTTCGAGCGCACCCAGGTCGAGGCCAAGAACACGTTCGGCGACCCTGTCGTGTTCATGGAGAGTCTCGTCGGCGGCGGGCGCCACATCGAGGTGCAGGTCATCGCCGACGCGCACGGCACGGTCTGGGCGCCGGGTGTACGTGACTGTTCCATCCAACGACGCAACCAGAAGCTGGTGGAGGAGTCCGGGTCCCCGGTGCTGAGCGCCGAGCAGCAGACCGAGCTCCGCGAGAAGTCGATCGCGCTGGTGTCGGCGGCTGGTTACACCGGTGCGGGCACCGTCGAGTTCCTCTACCAGCCGCAGGACAAGACCTTCGCGTTCATGGAGGTGAACACCCGCCTCCAGGTGGAGCACCCGGTCACCGAGACCACCACCGGACTCGACCTGGTCAAGCTCCAGCTCCTGGTGGCGGCGGGGGAGAAGCTGACCGGTGAGGTGCCCCCCGAGGTGGGTCACGCCATCGAGGTCCGGCTCAACGCCGAGGACGCCGACGAGGGGTTCGCCCCCGCCCCTGGCACCGTCAGCGTGTTCAGTCTGCCGACCGGACCCGGTATCCGCGTCGACACCGGCATCGCCGCCGGCGAGGTGATCCCTCCCGAATACGACTCGATGGTGGCGAAGGTGATCGCCTGGGGCCGGGACCGGCCCGAGGCGCTGGCGCGGCTGCGGTGCGCGCTTCGCGACACGACGGTGCTCATCCAGGGCGGTACGACGATCAAGTCGTTCCTCCTCGACCTGCTCGAGCGTCCCGAGGTCGTATCCGGCGAGGCCGACACCCAATGGCTCGACCGCGTCGGCGCCGAGATGGCCGAGACCCCCGCCAGTCACGCCGACGTCGCCCT
>JACCVL010000164.1 GCA_013698185.1 Nocardioidaceae bacterium | reverse complement strand
TTCAAGCAGCTCGGTGACAAGGCCGAGCGGGGCATCAAGGACGCCCTCGCCAAGCTCTGAGCCAGTCCGCCCGTCCTACCGCGCTGGGAGCTGGTGTGCCGTCCGTTCACGATGAGTTCTGGCGGCTGGCCCGCGGGCTCGGCATGACCACCGTCTTCGGCAACCCCGGTTCGACCGAGCTGACGTTCCTGTCGGACTTCCCCGCCGACATGCGCTACGTGCTCGGCCTGCATGAGGGTGCCGTCGTCGCGATGGCGGACGGCTTCGCCCAGGTCAGCGGCGGCCCGGTGCTGGTCAACCTGCACACCGCGCCCGGCGTGGGCAATGCCATGGGCGCGTTGCTCACCGCCCGGGACAGCCATGCGCCGCTTGTCGTGACCGCCGGGAACCAGGTGCGGTCGATGCTCACCGCCCGGCACTGGCTGGTCAACGACGAGCCGACCGTGCTGCCCCGCCCGGCGGTGAAGTTCGCCTACGAGCCGCCGCGGGCGCAGGACCTCCCGGCCGCCCTGGCCCGGGCCGCCCACCTGGCGATGTCACCACCGCGCGGCCCGGTTGTCGTGAGCATGCCGCAAGACGACTACGCCGAGCAGATGGACGCCGAGGTGGTCGACGACCTGGTCGCGCGTACGGTCGCCACCCGCGCCGGGCTGCCGGCCGGTGCGCTGCACGAGCTGGCCGACCGGCTGGCCGCCGCGCGCAACCCGGCGCTGGTCCTCGGCCTGTCGGCCGACGCCGCTGGCGGCCGCGACGATGCCCTCGCCCTCGCCCGGCACCAGCATCTGCCGGTCTATGCCGCGCCCAGCAGCGGCCGCAGCGTTTTTCCCAGCGACGACCGGCTCTTCGCCGGCTATCTGCCGTTCGGCGCCGAGCTGATCCACGACGAGCTGGCCGGGCACGACCTCGTCGTCGTCGTCGGCGCCCCGGTGTTCACCTGCTACCCCAACCTGCCGAGCCGTCTGGTCACTCGGGAGACCCAGCTGGTGATGGTGTCGGACGACCCGGACGAGATCGCACGGGCTCCCCTGGGTGATGCCTTCCTCGCCGACCCGGGTCTTGCGCTCGCGGCGCTCGCCACCGAGCTGCGCGGCCGGGAAGAGTCGACTCGTCGGCTGCCCGCGGTGAAGAGCCCGCCGGCGGCACCGACACCCGCCGCGGGCGACCGGCCGACAGCCGCGGAGGTCTTCGCCGCTCTCGGGCCGGCGCTGCCGTACCGACTGCGGGTCACCAACGAGTCGCCGTCTAACCTGGCCGACTTCCGCACCTACGTGCCGCTGACATTCGCCCCGTGCGGCTACCTGAGCACCCCCAACGGCGGCCTCGGCTACGGCCTGCCGGCCGGCGTCGGCGCGGCGATCGCCGACCCCGACACCCCCGTGCTCGTGGTCGTGGGCGAGGGTTCGCTGCAGTTCACCGGCCAGGCGCTCTGGACCGCCGCGCGGCACCGCTCGCCCGTCGTGACTCTGGTGATCCGCAACGACGAGTACGACATCCTCAAGTCCTATGCCGACTTCCAGGACGTCGGCGGTGCCCCCGGGCTCAACCTCCCTGGGCTCGACACGGTCGCGTACGCGCGGTCGTACGGCGTGCCCGGCACCCGGGTCGACAACGGTCCCGACGCCGTTCGCGACGCCGTCGTCGAAGCCCTGCGCAGCGGTGGCCCCGCGCTCGTCGAGGCACCCGTGGAGGCTTCCGTGCCGCCGTTGGTGTGAAGGAGTTCTCGCGTGCTGTCGATCTGGTCGCCGCCCGTTCGTGGACATGGTGAGAGGCCGGCAGCGGGCCGGCCCGGACAAGGAGTCATCTCATGACGCAGTACCTGCTCTCAGTGCACCCCGACTACTCCGCGCCCGCCCCCGACCCGACGGTGATGGAACAGACCTACCGCGACGTCGATGCGTTCAACGACGAGCTGAGGCAGTCGGGCGCGTGGGTGTTTGCCGGTGGGCTGCACCCGCCCGAGTCGGCCACCGTCGTCCGAGTTCGCGACGGTGACGTGGTGACAACCGACGGGCCGTACGCGGAGACCAAGGAGCACCTCGGCGGCTTCTGGATCATCGCCGTTGCTGACCTGGACTCGGCGCTCGACTGGGCGGCCAAGGGGTCGGCCGCCTGCGCCGCACCGGTCGAGGTCCGCCCTTTCCAGCAGGAGCCCGAAGGCTGAGATGGTCGTACGGCCGCTGGACGAAAGCGCCATCGCGCTGGTCTTCCGCCGGGAGTACGGCCGGGCGGTCGCGACGTTGGCGCGCCTGCTCGGCGATATCGGGCTCGCCGAGGAGGCCGTCCAGGACGCCTTCGTGCAGGCGGTGCAGCGGTGGCCGGATGCCGGTCTCCCGGCCAACCCCGGCGGGTGGATCGTCACCACCGCTCGCCGGCGCGCGATCGACCGGCAGCGCCGGGAGGCCTCTCGCGCGGACCGCCACGCCCAGGCCGCGTTGCTGCTCACCCGCGACAGCGCCGAGACCGGAGCGGTGAGCGACGACCGGCTGCGGCTGATCTTCACCTGCTGCCACCCCGCGCTGTCCGTCGAGGCGCAGGTGGGGCTGACGCTGCGGCTGCTCGGTGGCCTGGACACCGCGGAGATCGCCCGGGCGTTCCTCGTGCCCGAGCCGACCCTCGCGCAGCGCCTGGTCCGTGCCAAGCGCAAGATCCGCGACGCCGCCATCCCGTACCGGGTGCCGACCGAGGCTGAGCTGCCGGATCGGTTGCCGTCCGTGCTGGCCGTGGTCTACCTGGTGTTCAACGAGGGCTACCTCGCCAGTGCGGGTGCCGACCTGGTCCGGGTCGAGCTGTGTGCCGAAGCGATACGCCTGGCTCGGCTGCTGAGCGAGCTGATGCCCGACGAGCCGGAAGTGGCCGGCCTGCTCGCGCTGCTGCTGCTGGTGGCAGCGCGGCGACCTGCCCGCACCGACGCGGCCGGGGCGCCGGTTCTGTTGGCCGACCAGGACCGCACCCGCTGGGACGCAGACCTGCTGGCCGAAGGCCGGTTGCTGGTGCGCTCCTGCCTGCGGCGAGGGGCACCGGGTCCCTACCAGCTGCAGGCGGCCATCAACGCCGTGCACAGTGACGCGATGACCGCCGCCGACACCGACTGGGGGCAGGTGCTGGCCCTGTACGACCAGCTGCTGGCCTGCCAGCCGACACCGGTCGTGGCGCTGAACCGTGCGGTCGCGGTCGCTGAGGTGCACGGGCCGCAGCAAGCACTCGCCGACATCGACCAGCTTCCCCTGGCGAGCTACCAGCCGTTCCACGTGACGCGCGCTGAGTTGCTGCGGCGCCTCGGCCGACTTGACGAGGCGGCGCAGGCCTACGACCGGGCGCTGGCCCTCACGACCAACGCCGTGGAACGCGAGCACCTGATTCGGCGGCGCCCGTCGGTGTAGGTGCTTCGCCGTTTGCGCCTGACGACCCTCGGTCGTGTCCGCGGCGTCCTGGTGGCCCGGCTCGTTCCGTCGGCGTCGGGGCCGACGTCTGCACCGTCGTCAGCCGCCTCGACGTAGTCGACGGCGGGTCCGGTGTCGACCCCCGTCACGCGGTGCGCAGACTGAGGCTCATGCATTTCGGTCGCTGGGACGACAGCAGTGCATGATCGGGCTGGCGGCGGCTGTCGAGGGCGAGGCGCTAGATTCTCTCGTCCGAGTCGTGCAGGGGAGCACCGTGGACAGCAGCGAGACACATCGGTCGAGGCCCGGCAGGGGCAAGGCCGACTTCGGCCACATGTACGACCGCCCGGACCCACGGGAGTGTACTTCCGCACGCTGGCCGAGTGCGACTACGAGATCTCCTACCTGACCGAGCGCACCCTCGACCGGCTGGTCGGATCCCGCCCCTGGGTGGCGGGTTTCGTGTTGCGGATGTTGCCGTACGAGCAGATCGCCGAGCGCCTGGCGGGCTTCGGGATGGTGACCGAGCGACTGAGCGGGGGTACTTTTCCGCAGCGGACGTTCGTGTCGGCGGCCGAGCAGGCCTCAGCGCTGGCCGATGTCACCCAGCGCGGCCTCGACCCGAGCGGGCTGGAGGGCCGGGGCGCTACTACGCCGACCTCTACGTCTCGCGACCAGCGGCGGACGCCGCGCAGCGGCCGCTCGAGGACCTGCGGGACGTCAGCGCCCTGTCAGTGCGTCCTTAGCACCGCGTGGCGAGGGCCTGCCTACGGGCGGGTCGCCTGCTCGACGAGCTCGAGCACATGCCGGTACTCGTGCCCGGTTGCCCGGGTCATGCCGATCTCGCAGGTCCGGTTGCACGACGCGTACGCCGGTGACGGGTCGTTGGCGACCGTGGCGGCCTCCGGCCGGGTGGCAGACGCGGTGAGCTCGGGGTGCAGCAGCCCCCGGTCGCCGGCGAATGCGCAACAACCCCAGTCGACCGGGACCTTGACGTCGTCGGCGATCGCGCTGGCGAGAGCCAGGAGGGCGTCGGTGGCGCCGATGCGGGCGGACGAGCAGGTGGGGTGCACGGTGAGAGCGGGCAGCCGATGCCGGACCCTCAGCCCCGGCAGCACGTCGCGCACGACGAACTCGACGGCGTCGAGGACGGTGAGGCCGTCGTAGGAGCGGTTGTCGTCGGTCATGGCGGCCTCGACCATCTCCTGAAGGCCCTCCGTGCACGAGGAGGCGTCGCACACGACCGGCAGCGACCCAGCTCGGCTCGCCTCCCACAGGGCGGGGAGCACCCGCTCGCTCATCGCCACGTGTCCGGCGGTGAGCCCCTTGGACTTCCACGGGGTGCCGCAGCACAGGTCCGGCAGGTCGGCGGGCAGGTCGACGTCGACGCCGGCGCGCCGGCACAGCTCCAGGAAGGCCGGTCCGGAGCCGCATCCCGACGGGGCGGGTCCGAACATGGAGCCGACGCACGCGGTGAAGAACACGACCTGCGCGGACCCCGATGAACCGCCTCGGGAGCGGGCACGTCCACCGCGCGGCAGGTCGTCGGTCCACAGCGGCACGGAGTCGGCGCCGGCGACCCGGCGGGCGAGCCGGGTCGCGCCCGTCGCGATGGGCGAGGGCAGGGCCGCGGCAACGTCCAGGCCGATGGCCGCGGCCCGGGTCGTGGCCCCCCAGTGCTTGGCCGCCGTCTGCCACGCGGCCACCTCCACCGTCCCCGCATCCTGGGCGCGGAGCCGTCGGACCAGGTCGCCGGTGTTGATCGCGACCGGGCAGGCGGTCTGGCACATGCCGTCCACCGCGCAGGTGTCCACGGCGTCGTAGGCGTAGTCGTCCGCCAGCTCCCGCAGCAGCTCGGCGTCACCGCTGGCCTCGGCCGCGACCATGGCCCGCCGCAACACGATGCGCTGGCGGGGGGTGGTGGTCAGGTCGCGGCTCGGGCAGACCGGCTCGCAGTAGCCGCACTCCACGCAGCGGTCGACCTCAGGCTCGACGGTGGGCGTGGTCTTGAGGTGGCGCACGTGCGCCTGGGGGTCGTCGTCGAGGATGACCCCGGGGCTGAGCAGAGTGCCCGGGTCGCAGAGCCGCTTGACCTCCCGCATCACCTCGTACAGCTCGTCGCCGTACTGGCGGCGCACGTACGGGGTCATGATCCGCCCGGTGCCGTGCTCGGCCTTGAGCGAGCCGCCCTCGCCCAGCACGAGGTCCACCATGTCCTCGGTGAAGCGGTGGTAGCGCTCCAGGTTGCCCGGCTCGTCGAAGCGTTCCTTGAGGAGGAAGTGGATGTTGCCGTCCTTGGCGTGGCCGAAGATCACGCTCTCCTCGTAGCCGTGCCGGGCGAACAGACCGGTGAGCTCCTCGCAGGTCGGCAGCAGCGCGGCGACCGGTACGACGATGTCCTCCAGCAGGGCGGTGGTGCCCGAGGGCTTCGCCCCCGCGACGGCGGCGTACAGGCCCTTGCGGATGTGCCACAGCCGCCCGCGTACGCCTGGGTCGCTGGACAGCACCGCAGGCGAGGCCAGGGACAGCTCTTCGAGCACGTGGCTGCTGGCGTCCTGGCTCTGGGTCAGGGCCTCGGCGGTCGGCTCCTGGTACTCCACCAGGAGTGCTGCCTGCCGGTCGACGGCGATCCCGCGCAGTGCTGCATCCGCCTGCCGGTCCTGCTGGGCGACCCGGAGAGAGACGGCATCCAGCAGCTCGATCGTGGCGGGGTTGGTGCTCACCAAGGCGGGCAGCGCGCCCGTGGCCGCAGCGAGGTCGTCGAAGACGAGCAGGCCCGTGGCCGCGTGCGGGTGCACCGGGACGGTACGAAACGTCGCCTCGGCCACGAACGCGAGCGTCCCCTCGCTGCCGACCACCAGGTGGGTCAGCAGGTCGACCGGATCGGTGTGGTCGAGGAAGGAGTTGAGCCCGTAGCCCATCGTGTTCTTCATCGCGAACTGGCGCTCGATCGTGCGCACCGACGCGGGTTCCCTGCGTACCCGGTCACGCAAGCGGGCCAAGCCCCCGTACAGGGCCGGCTCCAAGCTCCTTAAACGCGCGTCGGCATCCCGCGCGCCGGTGTCGACCACGGTGCCACTGGGCAGCACCAGCACGACCGACTCGAGGGTCCGGTAGGTGTTGTGCTCGGTGCCGCACGCCATCCCGCTGGAGTTGTTGGCGACGACGCCGCCGACCGTGCACGCCGACTCGCTGGCGGGATCGGGGCCGAGCTTGCGGTGGTGCGGAGCGAGTCGGGCGTTCACCTGCCGGATAGTCGCCCCGGGCTGCACCCGCACCCGCATGCCGTCGTCGAGCACCTGGACGGCACGGAAGTGCCGCCGCGTGTCCACCATGACGCCGCCGGTGACGCCCTGCCCGCTGAGACTGGTGCCGCCGGACCGGAATGTCAGCGACACCCCCTGGGCGGCGCTCACCCGCAACAGGTTCGCCACCTCGGCGGCCCCGTCCGGGACGACGACGGCCTGGGGGACGAGCAGGTAGTGCGAGGCGTCGTTGGCCTGCGCCAGGCGGTCAGTGGCTCGGTGCCGGACGCCGTCCGGCGCGCGGACGGCTCCGCGCAGCGCGCTGAGCAGGTCCGGAGAGGTCGCGGGGAGCCCGCTGCGGGAGCTTCCTTGCAGGACGTCTGTCATGTGCCGCCTCCTGGACCCGCGCAGATGTGTCTGCTGAACGTACGCCGTTCGTGGCGTCCGGGCAGCGCGGGCGCCGCTGGCTGTGGAGGCGACGGATCAGTGCAGCGCTGAGAAGTACGGGTGGTGTGACGCTGGCGGTGGCCGATGGCCGAGTCCGTCCAGGCGGACCACGCCAACGAGGTGGACGAGGGCGGCGAGGAGGAGCAGCACGAGGATGGCAGTCACGAGGATCATGGCAGCAAGTGTTGTAGCATCGAGATCCTGCCACCAGTGGCAGTTGTGCCAGTGGCCCTCGACATCCTGCCATTCCCGAGTCATACTCGGCAGATGCTGAGGGATGTCGCCGTGGTGGTGTTTGACGGCGTCGCGCCGTTCGAGCTCGGCGTGCTGGCCGAGGTCTTCGGCACCGACCGCACGGCCGACGGGCTGCCCGGCTTCGACTTCGCCGTCTGCTCACCGTGCGCCGCGGCCGTCACCACCACGGCCGGCTTCTCGCTGCAGCCGTCCCACGGACTGGACCGGCTCGCGAGCGCCGATCTCGTCGCGGTCCCGGCGCTTCCGAGCACGGACGTACCGCAAAGCGTGCTCGACGCGCTGCGGGCCGCGGTCTCGCGCGGTGCCCGGGTGCTGTCGGTGTGCTCCGGCGCCTTTGTGCTCGGCGAGGCGGGCCTGCTCGACGACCGGTGCTGCACGACGCACTGGAGGCACACCGCGCAGCTGAGCGCCCGGTTCCCCGCCGCTCGCATCGACCCCGACGTGCTGTACGTCGAGGACGGTCCAGTCATCACCAGCGCCGGCACCGCCGCCGGCATAGACGCCTGCCTGCACGTGATTCGCCAGGAGTTCGGCGTCACCGTCGCGGCCGCCCTGGCCCGTCGGATGGTCGTCCCTCCGCACCGCGACGGCGGCCAGGCGCAGTACGTCGAGACCCCAATCGCCGGCCACGACGCCGAGAGCCTCCAGCCGCTGCTCGACTGGGTCTGCGGTCACCTCGACCAGGAGCACACCGTCGAGGCTCTCGCCGCCCGCGCGCTGTTGTCGCCCCGGACCTTCGCCCGGCGCTTCAAGGACGAGACCGGCACGACGCCGTACGCCTGGCTCAGCGCCCGGCGCGTGGAGCTCGCCCAGTCGCTGCTCGAGCAGACCGACGAGCCGGTCGACCGGGTCGCGGCGCTGACCGGGTTCGGTGGCGCCGCTGCCCTGCGCCACCACTTCACCGCCACCGTGCGCACGACACCCCAGGCCTACCGCCGGGCGTTCCGCAGCCCGAAGGTGACTGCCGCAGCGCCTCGGGCTTGACCCCCAGGGCGTCGACGGCGGCCGTGATCGTGGTCGTGTCACCCCTGTTGAACACCCGGCCCACGGCGAGCGGCCTGGCCGCTGCCCTCACACCTGTGGCCCAGCGAAGCGTTCGACGTACCGACGTTGCCACGGGGTCTCGGCCGCCCGACGGTCGTACTGCCTGCGGACGAAGGCAACGGCCTCGCTGGCCGGCACTCCGTCCAGCACGGCGAGGCAGGCGAGTGCGGTGCCGGTCCGGCCGCGGCCACCGCCGCAGGCGATCTCCACCCGCTGGCTGTTGGCTCGACGCCACAGGTCTGCCATCGCCTCTCGTGCCTCACGACGGTCGGAGGGCAGCCCGAAGTCGGGCCAGCGGAGCCAGTGCGATGGCCAGGCGGTCGGCGCCGGTCTGCGGCCAGAAAGGTAGAGCCCGAAGTCCGGCGGTGGCCCGGCCGGCACAGCGCGACGCAGGCTGCGTCCGCGTACCAGCCGACCGCTCGGCAACGTCATGACTCCCTCGATCCCCAAGTCCCAACCGTCCGGCACGGCCGCAACGTAGTGGCGGTCCCACCCGACCCTCAAGGTCCCCGGCAGGAACAGCTGATCTTCCGGTGGGCGCTTCAGTGCACGAGCGACAGTGGACTGCGACCGCGTCAGGTGAGAGAGGGAAAGTCAGTGCTGTGCACGACATCGTCATCCGTCCCACCGCCCAGGCGTAGGTGGGAGTCGGGAGCGCCCGCAGGGCTACCCTTCCAGTATCTGGGTGCGTTGCGGACCGAAGGACAGTGATGGCAGCAGCGGGCATCGTCACCGCCGATGCGGGCGTCTTCACCGAGATGGTGGCCGCGTCGGCGCCGACCGTGCGAGACCTTGCGCTGGCTGCCCGGGCTCTGATCTTCGACGTGGAGCCGAGGACCGTGGAGGTGGTCTGGCCGCGCCAACGCACTGCGGGTTACGGCACCGGTGCCAAGAAGCTGACTGAGCAGTTCTGCTGGCTGGCTCCATACAAGCAGCACGTCACGTTTGGGTTCTTCTACGGCTCCGAGCTCCCGGACCCCTCGGGCATCCTGGCACCAGCCCAGCACGTCCCGGGTGCGCGGCACCCGATGCGCCACGTGAAGATCACCAGGCCTGAGCAGCTCGACAGCGAGGCGCTACGCGCGATGGTCAAGGTCGCCACCACCCATCGGGTGCCACCGCTGCCCCCGAGGGACAACTAGCGCAGCCCGCATCCCAGCCGGCTCGCCAGACGGCGTCAGTAGCGCGCCGCGTAGCAGCTCGAGGAGGTCGTCGCGGTCTGGATATCGCGGGCCACGCGACCTGATGTGACCGCGGACTACGAGTCGCGCCTAGCGACGCGGATCGAGTGGCAATCGGTCTCAGCGGCAGCGTCTGGCAGCTGAGGGACGAACTGCTGCGCCGCTGGGCTCCCTGGGCGGGGTTGTCGTCACGTCAGGTCGGCAGTCGCACGTGTCGTCGGTGCGATGTTCACGGCGAGACAGCGGTGCCGAGGCTGAGAGCGCCGACGCTCTTCGGCGCGTCCTTCTGGTAGACGATGTCGAGCTCGTTGATCGTGAAGCCGGCGGTGGTCAGCAGCTCGGTGATCGGCCGGGTGAGGTGGCAGCCGCCGGCGACTCGCTTCTGCAGCGGCTGGAGGCGATGCTGCCAGCGCTGCACGCGCTCGTCCGGGGCCAGACCGTGCTCCACGAAGTGCAGGGCTGCGCCAGGCTTGAGCACGCGTCGTACTTCGGTCAGCGCAGCACCCACATCGGGGATGGTGCACAGGGTCCACGTCGAGAGCGCAGCGTCGTAGCTGTTGTCTGCGAAGGGCAGCGTCTGACCGTCGAGGCCGGAGCGCTGCACTGGGATCGTCGTGGCGGCGAGGCGCCTGCCGGCCAGTTTCCACCCGACGTCGGCCGGCTCCACAGCGTCGACCCGGCTCACCTGCGGTGGGTAGAAGGGAACGTTGAGACCCGACCCGAAGCCGATCTC
>JACCVL010000153.1 GCA_013698185.1 Nocardioidaceae bacterium | reverse complement strand
GCCCGCAGCCGCCCGTCGAGCGCCAGCTCGCCGAGCAGCACCGCCCCGGCCAGGGGACCCGCGGGCACGTCACCGGCGGCCGCGAGCACCGCGACGGCGATGGCGAGGTCGTAGTGGGCGCCGGTCTTGGGCAAAGACGCCGGCGACAACGCGATCGTCACCTTGCGGCCGGGCCAGGACCGGCCGCTGTTGACCACCGCCGCGCGGCAGCGGTCGCGAGCCTCGCTCAGGGAGCCGTCGACGGAACCGACCAGGGCGGTGCCGGGCAGTCCGCTGGCGATGTCGGCCTCGATCTCGACCACGTGGCCACGGATGCCGTCGATGCTGACCGAGCGCGTGCGTGCCAAGGCCATCAGCAGACCCCCACCAGGTGCTCGACCTCGACCGTCCCTCGCCCCGCCCCGCGCCGTGGCATGACGACCGCGACAACGTCGATGCGCACCTGGGACGGCTTGACCGGGTGCACGGCGAGCCACTGCACCGCCAGCACCCGCAGCCTGGCGGCCTTACGCCGGTCGACCGCCTCGGCCGGGCTACCGAACAACTCGCCGCGACGGGTCTTGACCTCGCAGACGACCAGCACGTCGTCGGCTCGGGCGACGAGGTCGATCTCCCCGGCGGGACAGCGCCAGTTGCGGTCGAGGATGACCATGCCCTGGGCGACCAGGTGCCGCGCGGCCACGTCCTCGCCGAACGCACCGACCGCCGCGCGCACCACACCGCCGCTGCGGTGACCGGGGCCTCGCCCTGGGGTCGTGCCGGTCGTCGCCATCACACGTCACCTCCGACCAGAGACTGGTCGATCCGGGAGGTGGGTGGGGGCGGCGCGGGATCCCGCTGGGGACAACTGTCAGGTGCCGGGCACCTTGAGGTCGGCGGTGGACAACTCCTCGATGTTGACGTCCTTGAACGTCAGCACCTTGACCTTCTTGGCAAACCGGGCCGGCCGGTAGATGTCCCACACCCACGCGTCGGCCATGGTCACCTCGAAGTAGGAGTCGCCCGCCTCGGCTCGTACCTTCACATCCACGGAGTTACACAGGTAGAAGCGACGATCGGTCTCGACCACGTAGGTGAAGATGCCGACGACGTCGCGGTACTCCCGGTAGAGAGCCAGCTCCATCTCGGCCTCGTACTGCTCCAGGTCCTCGGTGCTCATCGGCGCTCTCCTCCCACCGGCTCACGCTGTGCGGTACGGACGTTGACGAAGCGACGCCGGTGCTCGGCGCAGGGGCCGTGCGCGGCCAGGCTCTGCTCGTGCGCCCGCGTGACGTAGCCCTTGTGCACGTCGAAACCGTAGGCAGGGAAGCGCGCGTGCAGGTCGGTCATGATCCGGTCCCGCGTCACCTTGGCGATCACCGAGGCGGCGGCGATGCACGCCGTCACCCGGTCGCCCTTCCACACCGACAGCCCCGGCACGCCCAAACCGTCAACGCCGAAGCCGTCGGTGAGCACGTACGCGGGGCGGACCGACAGCCGCGCCAGTGCCCGTCGCAGCGCCTCGACGTTGGCCACGTGCATGCCCCGCTCGTCGCAGCTGGCGGCCGGCAGCACGACCACCGACCAGGCCGTCGCGCGCTCGACCACCTCGTGGTAGCAGCGTTCGCGGCGGATCGGAGTGAGCAGCTTGGAGTCGGCCAGACCGGGCACCACGCCTCGCTTGCCCGCGGGCAGGATCGCCGCGGCGGCCACCAGCGGCCCGGCGCAGGCCCCGCGACCCGCCTCGTCGACCCCCGCGACGGGGGCCAGACCCACCCGGTGCAAAGCCCGCTCGTAACCGTGCAGACCGGCGTCGCGGCGAACGGTGGCGCCTCGAGGCAGAGTGCTCATCGCTGGGCGCGCCTAGAACTGGCCGAGGGACTTGTCGTCGAAGATGGCCGGCCGCTCCAGGACCTCTACCCGGTCCAGGGGCCACACGATCGACCACACCTTGCCCACCACCCCGTCAGTGGGGACGAAGCCACCGCCGGGGCCGCCGATGTGCACCCGCGAGTCGCCGGACTCCAGCCGGTTGTCCCCCATGACCCACAGGGAGTCAGCCGGGACCTTGACATCGAACGTCTGCTCCGACGGTACGGCCCCGTCCTTGAGATAGCTGCCCTCCAGCAGCGCGAGCCCGTTGACACTCACCCGGCCGCGGTCGTCGCAACACATCACCCGGTCACCGCCGACGCCCACGACGCGCTTCACCAGGTGCCCACCGGTGGGGTAGAGACCAATCATCTCGAGTGCTCGCTGCACAATCCCGGTGGCCTCTTTGCTCTCCACCGCACCGAGCCAGCCACCAGGGTCGTCGAAGACGACGACATCACCTCGATGGACGTCGTCGTTCCAGTAGGAGATCTTCTCGACGAGGATCCGGTCGCCCTGGACGAACTGCGGTTCCATCGAGCCCGATGGCACGAAGAAGGCCTGGACGACGAAGGCCTTCACCACCACGGCAAGCACGAGAGCCGTGGTGAGCAGGACGATGACCTCCTGCCACAGCGGCAGTGGCTTCTTGTCCGTGCTCACGGTCATGGGTTGCTGGTCAACCTTCGCTTCCCGGGAGCTCACAGCTGCAGCCTAGGCGTTCGGTGCTCACGCGCCGGTCGGCTCGCGGCGCTCCTTGATCTTGGCGGCCTTGCCGCGCAGGTTGCGCAGGTAGTAGAGCTTGGCGCGACGGACGTCGCCGCGGGTCGCCACCTCGATCTTCTCGATGATCGGCGTGTGCAGCGGAAAGGTCCGCTCCACCCCGACACCGAAGCTGATCTTGCGCACGGTGAACGAGCGGCGAACACCGGAGCCTTGCAACCGGATGCAGACGCCCTGGAACAGCTGCACACGAGAGCGGTTCCCCTCGACCACGCGGACGTGGACCTTGAGGGTGTCACCGGCACGGAACGGGGGGATGTCGGAGCGGAGCGAGGCGGCGTCGACGACATCGATGGCGTTGGTCACGGTTGGTTCGCTTCCTCGTCGGTGCCACAGGTCACCCACGGATGGGAGTTCGGGTCGACGTCCGCGTTCCAGCAGTGCTGTGGCATCCGTCCCCGGTGGCAGACAGACCCAGATGTCGCTCGATGTGACGAGCAGACGTGTGCGGCGCCGACGGGCCAGTCTGCCACAGCCGGTTCGGCGCTACGAAATTGCCGGCGTCTCGCCGGGTGGCTGCTCGGCCGCCTCAGCGAGGACGGCGCGGTCTCGGCCATCAAGCACCCGCGGCTCGATGGCGGCCACGAGGTCCGGGCGCCGTCTCGCCGTACGCCGCAGGGACTCGTCGCGCCGCCAGCGCGCCACCCGTGCGTGGTCACCGCTGGTGAGCACTGCCGGCACCGCCAGCCCACGCCAGACGGCGGGCTTGGTGTAGACGGGGTACTCCAGCAGCCCACCGTGCTCGCCGACACCGTGCGACTCCTCGCTCAACGACTCGGGGTTGCCGAGGAAGCCGGGGAGCAGTCGGGCCACCGCTTCGACGATCGCGAGGGCGGCGACCTCGCCGCCGCCCAGCACGTAGTCGCCGAGCGAGATCTCCTCGACCGGCATCCGACCGGCGCTGTGGTCGAGCACCCGCTGGTCGATGCCCTCGTAGCGCCCGCAGGCGATGAGCAGCCAGCTCTCGCCTGCCAGCCGGACCGCGTCGGCCTGCGTGAACGGCCGGCCGGCCGGCGTCGGCACCAGCAGCCGTGGCGGGGTGGCGATGTCAGCGGGCACGAGGTCGTCCAACGCCTCGCCCCAGGGTTCGGGGCGCATCACCATGCCCGCTCCACCGCCGTACGGGGTGTCGTCGACGCTGCGATGACGGTCGTGGGTCCAGCTGCGCAGGTCGTGCACGCCGAGCTCCAGCAACCCGCTGTCTCGGGCTCGTCCTGGCAACGACAGCGACAACGGAGCGAAGTAGTCCGCAAAGATCGTGACGATGTCGACGCGCACGTCAGGCTCCGCCGCCCGGGCCGGTGTCGTCGGCCAGGGCGGCGTCGTCGAGCAGGCCGGGCACGGCCTCGACCCCCACAGTCCCGGCCGCCAGGTCGACCGAGGGCACCAGCGCAGTGACGAACGGGATCAGGTGCTCGCGGTCCGCCGCCCGCACGACCAGCAGATCCTGGCCGGGCAGGTGCTGCACCTCGACGACAGTCCCCACCAGGAGGCCGTCGGTGGTGCGGGCGGCAAGCCCGACGAGCTGGCGGTCGTAGAACTCGTCGGGATCAGCGGGCCCGGCGTGCGCGTCCACCTCGGCCAACAGCTCGACGCCGCGCAGCGACTCCGCCGCGGTTCGGTCGCCGAGCTCGGCGAAGCGCACCAACAGTCGGTCCTGGTGCATCCGAGTAGACGCCACTGTCAGCTGCAGCGGACGGGGGGAAGCGAGCCGGAGCACTGCACCGGCCGCGAACCGCAGGTCGGGCTCGTCGGTGCGCACCTCGACGCTGACCTCGCCGTGGATACCGTGCGCACGCCCGAGCCGGCCGACGACCACCTCCATGCGCTCAGCGGCGGCGGTCGACGTCGACGAAGTCGATGCGTGCCCCGCCGGTGCCTGCGACGGCGCCGATGACCGTGCGGATCGCGGTGGCCGTACGGCCGGACCGGCCGATGACACGACCGAGGTCCTCGGGGTGCACCCGTACCTCGAGGAGCTGACCGCGGCGCAGCTGTTTGGTCTGCACGTCGACGTCGTCGGGATGCTCGACGATGGCGCGTACGACGTGCTTGAGAGCCTCCGCGAGCACGCCG
The DNA here is from genome assembly GCA_013698185.1 of Nocardioidaceae bacterium. GTDB lineage: Bacteria > Actinomycetota > Actinomycetes > Propionibacteriales > Nocardioidaceae > JACCVL01. Next base: position 10,402 of record JACCVL010000153.1, on the reverse strand, counting down.
GTCAGCTCTCGGTGGGCTCGGCGGCGGCCGCCTCGTCCGCCGGCTTGTCGGCAGCCGTGTCAGTCGCCTTGGCGGGCTTCTTCGCAGCCGCCTTCTTGGTGGTGACGGCCTCGGTGGCCGAGTCGCCGTGCGCCTCCTTGAGAACCTCGTTGAAGGTCTCCAGCTTGTCCTTCTTGGGTGCAGCCTCGAGCAGCGGCGGGGGGGCCGGCTCGCCCTTGAACTTCTGCCAGTCGCCGGTCTTGCTCAATAGCGCGCGTACGGGCTCGCTGGGCTGGGCGCCCACGGACAGCCAGTGCTGGGCGCGCTCGGAGTTGACCTTGATGAGCGACGGATCGGTCTTGGGGTTGTACGTGCCGATCTCCTCGATCACCCGGCCATCACGCTTGGTGCGCGCGTCGGCCACGACGATGCGGTAGAAGGGCGTACGGATCTTGCCCATGCGCTTGAGACGGATCTTGACGGCCACGAGTGTGGGTGTCTCCCTGCTGAGTCGGTGGTGGGTGGGCAGTCCGGCCCGGCGTGGGGTTGCCGGAGGAGTGCCGCGTGGACCCGCCGCGCCTCGGTTGAGAGGGGCCGTGGCTGACAGGCTCAGGCCGCCATTGTGCCAGACGGAACGGCCCGAGATCCAACCCGTCGCCCTCCCGAACGCCCTCCGCCACGTTTACGTGGCGCAGCGCCCCGACCGGCAGGGCGCACCGGACGCCCCGGCCACCGCCGAGCCGCGGTCAGCCGACGACGCGACCGCGCAGCACCACCCGGGCCGGGGCCTTGAGCGCACCGAGATCGGCGAGCGGGTCCGCGCTGTAGACGCAGAAGCTCGCCGGCACCCCCTCGTCGAGCCTTGCCGGCCGCCCCAGCCATTCCCGGGCCCGCCATGAGGCGGCACCAAGAGCGTCGAACGTGCTCAGACCGTACGTCGCCAGCTCGGCCACCTCGTCGGCGATCAGCCCGTGCGGCAGGAAACCACCGGCGTCGGTGCCGGCATAGATCGCCACCCCCGCTTCGTACGCGGCGCCGATCGTCTCGCGTCGCCGGGCGAAGAGCGCCCGCATGTGCGCTGCGTAGGCGGGGAACTTGGCCTCGCCCTGCGCCGCGTAGGACTCGAACTTGTTCAGCTGCTTGGTGGTCGGCACCAGGGCCGTGCCCCGGGCCACCATGGCGTCCACGAGGTCGGTGGACAGCCCCGTGCCGTGCTCGATGCAGTCGATGCCGGCCTCGATGAGGTCGGGCAGGGCGGCCGCGCCGAAGACGTGCGCGGTCATCCGTACACCTTGAGCGTGCGCCGTTGACACCGCGGCCCGAACGGCATCGCCGGGCCACAACGGCGTGAGGTCCCCCGACTCGCGCTCGATCCAGTCGCCGACGAGCTTGACCCAGCCGTCGCCACGGGCAGCCTCCTGCGCGACGTAGGCCGGCAGCTCCGCCGGCTCGACCTCGTGGGCGTAGTTGCGGATGTAGCGACGGGTGCGGGCGATGTGGCGCCCTGCGCGGATGATCTCGGGCAGGTCGGGCCGGGCGTCGATCCAGCGGGTGTCGGCGGCACTCCCGCAGTCGCGCAGCAGCAGCGCGCCACCGTCACGGTCGTCGGTGGCCTGCCGCTGCTGGGTCTGCTCGTCGACAGCGCCGTCGGCGTCGAGGCCGACGTGGCAGTGCGCGTCGACGAGCCCCGGCACCACCCACGCCCGCTCGAGGCCGCCCGTGAGGTCGTCGGCGTCGGCAACCGGCTCGTACGACACGCGGCCGTCGACGACGTAGAGGTCGCGGTGCTCGCCCTCAGGCAGCACCACCCCGCGGACGTGCAGCGCAGCGGTCATGACGGCGAACGTTAGCGCCGAGCGGGTCAGATCAGGTCGCGGAGCCCCTTGGGCAGCTCGAAGTCGTCGGCTGGGGCGCTCGTGACGGCGGGCCCGTCGGGCCGCCCGAACGGTGCGTCACCCGCCGGGCCGCCGGGCGCACCGGCCGAGGGGTTGGCCGCCCGCTGAGCCTCCTCAGCCCGTTTGGCCGGGTTCCCCGAGCCCCGCTTGGCGCGGCCCTTCTTGGCCTGCTGCTTGGCTTTGGCGCGCTTGCCGCCGCCGATCCCCGGCATCCCCGGCATCCCCGGCATCCCACCGCCGTTGGCCAGCTGGGTCATCATGGTTCGCGCCTCGAAGAAGCGGTCGACGAGCTGGTTGACCTGCTGCACCGTCGTGCCCGAGCCCCGGGAGATCCGTTGGCGACGGGAGCCGTCGATCATCTTGGGCTCGGCCCGCTCGGCGGGCGTCATCGACTGGATGATGGCCTGCAGCCGGTCGACCTCCCGCTCGTCGATACCGGCGATCTGCTCCTTCATCTCCCCCATACCGGGCAGCATCCCGAAGATCTTGGACAGCGAGCCCATCTTGCGCACGGCCTGCATCTGTTGCAGGAAGTCGTCGAGGGTGAAGCCGCTGCCGGTGCCACGCAGCTTGTCGGCCGTCTGCTGGGCCTGCTCGGCGTCGAACGTCTTCTCGGCCTGCTCGATCAAGGTGAGCATGTCGCCCATGCCAAGAATGCGCGAGGCCATCCGGTCGGGGTGGAAGACGTCGAAGTCGGTGAGGTCTTCGCCGTTCGAGGCGAACATCACCGGTCGACCGGTCACCTGGGCGACCGATAGGGCGGCACCACCGCGGGCGTCTCCGTCGAGCTTGGCCAGCACGACCCCGTCGAAGCCCACTCCGTCGAGGAAGGCCAGCGCGGTCGTGACCGCGTCCTGGCCCACCATCGCGTCGATGACGAACAGCGTCTCGTCGGGGTGCACCGCGTCGCGAATGTTGGCCGCCTGCTGCATCAGCTCGGCGTCGATGCCGAGCCGGCCCGCGGTGTCGACGATGACGACGTCGTGCAACGTACGCCGGGCGTGCTCGATCGAGTCGCGGGCCACCGCGACCGGGTCCCCGGTGCCGTTGCCTGGCTCGGGGGCATAGACGGTGACGCCTGCCTGGCCACCGACGATCTGAAGCTGGTTGACCGCATTGGGCCGTTGCAGGTCGGCTGCGACGAGCATCGGGGTGGTGCCCTGCTCCTTGAGCCAGCGACCGAGCTTGCCGGCCAGGGTGGTCTTGCCGGCGCCCTGGAGCCCGGCGAGCATGATGACGGTCGGGGCCTTCTTGGCGAACCGCAACCGGCGGGTCTCGCCGCCGAGGATGGCGACGAGCTCCTCGTCGACGATCTTGATGACCTGCTGGGCCGGGTTGAGGGCCGCGCTGACGTCTGCGCCGTGGGCACGTTCCTTCACCGAGGCGATGAACGAGCGCACGACCGGCAGCGCCACGTCGGCCTCGAGCAGCGCAATCCGGATCTCGCGGGCCGTCGCGTCGACGTCGGCCTCGGTGAGCCGACCTTTGCCTCGCAGCGACTTGAACGTCGTGGCGAGACGATCCTGGAGCGTGTCGAACACCGGGGCTTCCTCGCAGGCTCAGCGGAGTACGGTCGCGGTCAGCCTAACGGCGTCCGCCCTCGACACCGTCCGCCAAGGCCTGCTCCAGCATGGCGGACAGCTGCTGAGCCGCCTCCTCGCCGAACGGACGGCCGCTGCGATCGGTCACGTACACCACGTCGTCGGCTTGGGGTCCGAGGGTGTCCACGTGCGCCGAGCGCACGTCGACCTCGGCGTCGGCCAGCAGCCGGCACAGCCGCCAGAACAGGGCCGGTCGGTCCCCGGCGCGCACCTCCAGCACCGTTGCGGTGGCCGACACCCCGGGCAGCACGTGTACGCGGGGCGGGGCCGCCCCAGCGCGCCTGGCCGCCGCGGACGAGCTCGTTCCCGCGTGCAGGAGCCGCCCGCCGAGGTCGGTACTGCCGTCGAGCACACGGTCGAGGCGCAGCCGAAGCCCCGCGACATCGACCTCGGCGGCGTCGACATCCCACCACGACACGCCGACAGCGGCAGGGCGCTCGCCGCTTCGGTCCTCGTGCAGGGCGGCCGTCGCTGCGCGGATCGTCAGCCCGGAGACGGCCAAGGAGCCGGCGATGTCGGCGAGCAGGCCCAGCCGGTCGGGGGCGGCCACCGAGATCCGCGTCCCGTCGGGTTGTGGATGCACCCGCATCCGGTACGACCCGGCGCCGACGCCGGCGGCCCAGGCCGGTGGGGGCAGCTGGCGGGCATCGGGACGGGGCTCGACAACGGCGCCGCCGCGGCTGCGGCTCGCCAGCATGGTCTGCACCGCTGCCACCAGTCGCCGCACGAGTGCGGCGCGCCAGGTCGTCCACGCCGCCGGGCTGGCGCTGCGGGCGTCGGACTCGGTCAGGGCTGCCAGCAGGGCCAGCCGATCGCTGTCGCGCACAGCGTCGGCAACCACAGCCAGGGTGTCGGGATCGTCGATGTCGCGGCGAACCGCGGTCACGGGCAGCAACAGGTGCTGGCGGACGAGGAACCCGATCGACTCGACATCGGCAGCATCGAAGCCCAGCCGGGCCGCGATCTGTTCCGCGAGCGGCGCGCCCACGACGCTGTGGTCGCCCGCCAGCTGCTTGCCGATGTCGTGCAGCAGTGCGGCCACGACAAGGACGTCCGCGCGCCCCACGTCGCGCAGCCGCTTCGACGCCTCGACGCATGTCTCGAGGCAGTGTCGGTCGACGGTGAAACGGTGCACGGATGAATCCGAGCCACGCAGCCGCACCCCGTCCCACTCCGGCAGCCAGCGCCCCACCAGACCGGCGTGGTCCAGCTCCTCCCAGACGCCCACCAGCCCCGGGCCGGCAGCCAGCAGCCGCACGAACGCCCGCCGAGCGTGGTCGGGCCACGGATCGGGCGGGTCGGGAGCCGAGGCGGCGAGTCGGGCCGCGGTGGCCGGTGCCAGCAGCAGCCCACGCTCGGCGGCCTCCACTGCCGCGCGCAGGGCCAGGAACGGGTCGTCCTCGAGCCGGGCCTTCTGGTCCAGGACGACCTCGCCGGCGAGGACCGCGATGCCGTCACCGAGACGCTCCAGGGCCGGGCGGCGGCTGGCCCGCCGACCCGGCAGCCGGCTGGGCCGGGTCAGTGCCTGCTCGACCCGGCGCCAGGTCAGGTCGAACAAGTGTGCGGTGCGGCGCCCCAGTCCCCGCACATGCCGGCTCAACGACTCCGGGTCCAGGCCGAGCAATGATGCGACCTCGGGGATCAGCTCGGGCTGCAGCCGGTCGCTGCGTCGCTCGGCGGCCTGGTGCAGAGCGTCGCGCACGTCGAGCAGCGCCGCGCGGTGCTCCTCGACCTGCTGGTGCGGTACGTCGACGAGCCAGGTCGCCACCAGGGCCCGCAGCACCACCCCGTCGCGGAGCCCGCCGTGGGACTCCTTCAGGTCCGGCACCGCGGCGTAGGCCAGCTCCCCGGCCCGCTCCACCCGCTGCTGACAGGCCGCCTGCAGCTCGGGCAACCGCTTGCGGGCTCCCTTGCGCCAGTCGGCCAGCACCGCCGAGCGCAGGTCGCCGGTCAGCGCGGCGTCCCCCGCCACGTGCCGGGCGTCGAGCATGCCCAGCGCGGCCCTCCAGTCGTCGCCGGCGACGGTGCGCATCGTGCGGGTATCGCGCACCGCATGGTCCAGTGGCACCCCCTCGTCCCACAGCGGGTACCACAGCTGCTCGGCCAGCTGGGCGACGTGGGCTGCCGCGACGTCGGGTGCGTGCAGCAGCACCACGTCGAGGTCGCTGCACGGTGACATCTCGCCCCGGCCGTAGCCGCCGACGGCGACCAGCGACGTCCGGCCGGCGGCCTTCGGCACCGCGGCGACAGCGGTCTGGTAGAGCTCGCTGAGGCGGCTGTCGCAGCGGTCCGAGCGCTCCCAGCGGGCGCGCGCGAAAGCGCCCGGGAGCACGGCCTCCGACCCCGGGTTGGACCGTGGGGCGGGTAGACCGTGCACCCGGGCGGGGCTGCTCACAGCGCGGACGTGCCTTCTTCCCCGGTCCGGACCCGGACCACGGACTCGACCGGCATCACCCAGACCTTGCCGTCACCGATCTTGCCGGTCTGGGCCGCCTTGGTGATGACGTTGACCACGTCGGCCACGTCGGCATCGTCCACGACGACGTCGACCCGGATCTTGGGCACGAGGGTCACGTCGTACTCGGCGCCGCGATAGACCTCGGTGTGCCCCTTCTGTCGTCCGTAGCCGCTGGCCTCGGTGACAGTCATGCCGGCGACACCGAAGGTCTCCAGCGCTTCACGGACGTCTTCCCACTTGTGCGGCTTCACGATCGCTGTCACGAGCTTCATGCCTTCACACTCCCCACGTGTCGCGCATCTTCTGGACGGGTGGACTGCGCCGGAGTTCCGGCTCCCACCGTGGCACGGCCGCCAATGGCGGAGACGTTCAACTCGTACCCGGTCTCGGCGTGCTCGCTGGCGTCGACCCCGGTCACCTCGTCATCTTCGCCGATCCGGAAGCCGATCGTCGCCTGCAAGGCGAGCCCGATCACCAAGGTGAGCACGAACGAGAACGTCAGCACGGCCCCCGCGGCCAGTGCCTGGCGCCACAGCTGGTCGACACCGCCGCCGTAGAAGAGGCCGTCGACGCCGGCCGGCGCCTCAGCGGTCGCCAGGAAGCCGACGCCGAGGGTGCCGATCAGACCGCCGATGAGGTGTACACCGACGACGTCGAGGGAGTCGTCATAACCGAAGCGGTACTTGAGGCCGACCGCCACCGCGCAGCCGCTGCCCGCGACCAGGCCGAGCCCGATCGAGCCCACCGGCGACAGCGCGGAGCAGGCCGGGGTGATCGCCACCAGGCCGGCGACGACGCCGGAGGCCGCGCCCAGCGAGGTCGCGTTTCCGTCTCGGAGTCGCTCGGTGGCGAGCCAGCCGAGGGCCGCGGCACCGGTCGCCACCATGGTGTTGACCCATGCGACGGCGGCGATCCCGTTGGCACCGATGGCCGAGCCCGCGTTGAACCCGAACCAGCCGAACCACAGCAGGCCCGCGCCGAGCATCACCAGCGGCAGGCTGTGCGGGCGCATCGGGTCGCGACGCCAGCCGACGCGCTTGCCCAGGACCAGGGCCAGCGCCAGGCCTGCGGCACCGGCGTTGATGTGGACAGCGGTACCACCGGCGAAGTCGATGGCCGCGAGGTCGTTCGCGATCCAGCCGCCGAGGGAGTCCGGTCCTGCGGTGGCGCCGTCGAAAGCGAACACCCAGTGCGCCACCGGGAAGTACACGATGGTCGCCCAGATCCCGGCGAAGATCATCCAGGTGCCGAAGCGGGCACGGTCGGCGATGGCGCCGCTGATCAGCGCCACCGTGATGATGGCGAAGACGGCCTGGAAGCCGACGAAGGCCATCGACGGGACCGTGAACACGAGTGACTTCTCGCTCATCAGTCCCTGCAGGCCGAGGAACTGCGTCGGGTCACCCAACAACCCTCCGCCGATGTCGTCACCGAAGGCGAACGAGTAGCCGTAGAGCACCCACAAGACACTGATGAGCGCCAGCGCGCCGAAGCTCATCATCATCATGTTGAGGACGCTCTTGACCCGGACCATGCCGCCGTAGAACAGCGCCAGTCCGGGTGTCATGAGCAAGACGAGTGCGGCACTTGCCAGCACCCAAGCGGTGTCACCAGTATCCATCGAGTCGGTCTCCCTGCAGCGGGCCCAGAGGGCGTCAGCTTGGCCAGTGGATCCGTCGACCGGCGCGAGACCGCGATGTCTCGTGAGCAGCGACGATGCGGCCACTGTGGCGTCGGCAGGTTTCACCACGGCTCGGGGCGTGTTGCACCGAGGTGACAATCACGGGGCTTGTGTTACGCCGAGGTGAACTGGGCGGGTCGTCAGCCGTCGAGCAGGGCATCCACGAACGTCTCGGCCTCGAAGGGCGCCAGGTCGTCGGGCCCTTCGCCGAGGCCGATCAGCTTGACCGGAACGCCGAGCTCGCGCTGCACGGCGATGACGATGCCACCCTTGGCGGTGCCGTCGAGCTTGGTGAGCACGATGCCGCTCACGTCGACGACCTCACCGAAGACCCGCGCCTGGGTGAGACCGTTCTGCCCAGTGGTCGCATCGATCACCAACAGCACCTCGGTGACCGGGGCCTGCTTCTCGATGACCCGCTTGACCTTTCCGAGCTCGTCCATCAGGCCCGACTTGGTGTGCAGCCGGCCGGCGGTGTCGACCAGTACGGTGTCCACGCCGCGCTCGATCCCGGTCCGCACCGCGTCGTAGCCGACACTGGCGGGGTCGGTGCCCTCGGGTCCGCGGACCGTCTCCACACCCACCCGTTCGCCCCAGGTCTGCAGCTGGTCGGCGGCAGCCGCCCGGAACGTGTCCGCCGCGCCGAGCAGCACCTGCTTGTCGTCGGCGACCAGCACGCGCGCGATGCGACCGACCGTGGTCGTCTTACCGGTCCCGTTGACCCCCACCACGAGGACGACGCCGGGCTCCCCTGCTGTCCCGTCCACCCGGACGGTGCGGTCGAGCGTCGGGTCGACCAGCTGTACCAGCTCCTCGCGCAGCACCGTACGGGCATCGGCGAAGCCGCCCTCGACGCGGAGCCGGATGCGCAACCGCTCGACGAGCTCCTGGGCGGGCCCGACCCCGACGTCGGCGGTGATCAAGCTGTCCTCGATCGCCTCCCAGTCGTCCTCGCTGAGTCGGTCGTGGGACAACACCGACAGCAGGCCCCGTCCCAGCGACGTCTGCGAGCGTGCCAGCCGGGCGCGCAGCCGCGCCCATCTGCCCTGCGCCGATTCCGGCCGCTCCCACGCGGGCGCGGTGGGCAGTGCGACGTCGTCAACCGTGCGGGTGGCCGAGTCACGGGGCACCTCGGCGTCGTCGCCGACCTGGGGCTCGACCAGCTCAGGGGCGGGTGTCGACACGCTTGCTGGCGGGCCGGAGCGAGCGCGCACGAGCAGGCCGGTCACGACACCGATAAGGGCCACGAGGCCCAGGCCGAGCAGGACGTACTGGAGGTCGTTCACGGATGCCGATCCTGCCAGGGAGTGCCCGGCGGCGGTCAGCCGGCCGGGCTGCGCCACACCCAAGAGCCAGCGGCTGTTATTGATCCGTTCCAGAGTATGTGCTGAAGTCTGCGCATGACCGTCGTCGATGCGTTGCGCCGCCAGGGCCTCCGCGTGACGCGACCGCGGGTCGCGGTGTTGCAGGTGCTGGCCTCGGGCGGGCATCACGATGCCGAGTCCGTACGCCGCCGGATCACCGAGAGCGACCAGCCGGCGTCCATGCAGGCCGTCTACGACGTGCTGGCCGTGCTCGTCACGCACGGCCTGGCCCGACGCATCGAGCCCGCCGGCCTGCCCGCCCTGTACGAGCAGCGGACCGGCGACAACCACCACCACCTGGTCTGCCGCCGGTGCGGTGCCGTCACCGACGTCGACTGCGCCACCGGGGCGGTCCCCTGCCTCGAGCCGGTCGATCCCGCAGGGTTCATTGTTGACGAGGCGGAGGTCACCTACTGGGGGCTGTGCCCCCGGTGCCAGCGGTCCGACTCCCGACCGGGCTGACGCTCAGGCCGACTCGGCCTCTCGCAGGCGCTGGCTGATCACCACGGAGACGCCGTCGTCGCGCATGCTCACGCCGTACAGGGCGTCACCGATGCCCATCGTGCGCTTCTGGTGGGTGATGACAAGCAGCTGGCTGTCGGCGCGCAGCTCCTCATAGATCTCCAGCAACCGGCCGAGGTTGGTGTCGTCGAGCGCCGCCTCGACCTCGTCGAGGATGTAAAAGGGGCTCGGCCGGGCCTTGAACAACGCCACCAGGAACGCGACCGCCACCAGTGATCGTTCGCCGCCGGACAGCAACGACAACCGCTTGACCCGCTTGCCGGGCGGCCGCGCCTCGACGTCGACCCCGCTCGTGAGCAGGTCACCGGGGTCGCTCAGCCTCAGGCGACCCTCGCCGCCGGGGAACAGCCGGGCGAAGACCGCCTCGAACTCCCGCTCGACGTCGGCGTAGGCCTCGGTGAACACCTGCAACACCCGCGCGTCGACCTGGCTGATGATGTCGAGCAGGTCGCGACGGGTCCGGCGCACATCCTCGAGCTGCTCGCCGAGGAACTGGTGTCGCTCCTCCAACGCCGCGAACTCCTCCAGCGCGAGCGGATTGATCCTGCCGAGCTCGGCCAGCGTCCGTTCGGCCGAGCGCAGCCGTCTGGTCTCCTGGTCGCGATCGAAGGCGTCGACCGAACCGTCGGGCCGGAACTCGGCAATCAGGGTGTCCGCATCGACCCCGACCTCCTCCAGCGCGCGCTGCTCGAGTGTCTCGAGCCGCAGCCGCTGCTCGGCGCGGGCGACCTCGTCACGGTGCACGGAGTCGGTGAGGTTGGCCAGCTCGTGCTCAAGCGCACGCACGCTCTCGCGTACGGCCGCCAGCCGGGACTCGCGGTCGGCTCGAGCATGCTCCACCTCGACGCGGCTGCCGGCGGCGGCCTCGAGCGAGCGGTCGAGACGGGCCAGCGTCCGGGCAG
>JACCVL010000111.1 GCA_013698185.1 Nocardioidaceae bacterium | reverse complement strand
GGCCGGCGATCGGCCGTCCGGCGGTCTCCATGACGATCTGGTCACGGCCACGCGCCGGACGTCCGCGATGCACGCGTACGCCGAAAGTGCGGGGTAGGGTCACAGAGGTCTGCAGACCGTACGGACGGAGGTGGCCCACCATGAGTCCCACCGACGAGTCGCGCCCATCGGGCGAGCTGGCCGCCGAGGTCACCTACCTGCGCGCCGAGGTCGAGCACCTGCGGCGCCGGCTGTCCGGCGCACCGGGGGAGACCCGCGCCGTCGAGTCCAGGCTGGCCGAGACCCAGGCCCGGCTGTCCAGCCTCACCGCGCAGAACGACCGACTGGTCGGCACCCTGCGTGAGGCGCGCGACCAGATCACCTCGCTCAAGGAGGAGGTCGACCGGCTCGCGCAACCGCCCGCGGGCTACGGCACCTTCATCAGCGCGCACGACGACGGCACCGTCGACGTGTTCACGGGCGGGCGCAAGCTGCGCGTGGCGGTCAGCCCCACCGTCGAGGTCGAGGACCTGCAACGTGGGCAGGAGGTCATGCTTAACGAGGCGCTCAACGTCGTGTCCGCGCAACGCTTCGAGAACATCGGCGAGGTCGTCATGCTCAAGGAGGTGCTTGCCGACCGCGACCGTGTCCTGGTGATCGGCAACGCCGACGAGGAGCGGGTGGTGCGGCTGGCCGCGCCGCTGCGCGAGATCAAGCTGCGCGCGGGTGACTCGCTGCTGCTGGACTCCCGCGCCGGCTACGTCTACGAGAAGGTGCCGAAGTCGGAGGTCGAGGAGCTCGTCCTCGAGGAGGTGCCCGACATCGACTACCTCAGCATCGGTGGCCTGGGCGCCCAGATCGAGATGATCCGCGACGCCATCGAGCTGCCGTACCTGCACCCGGACCTGTTCACCGAGCACCGGCTGAAGCCGCCCAAGGGCATCTTGCTGTACGGGCCGCCCGGCTGCGGAAAGACGCTCATCGCCAAGGCCGTGGCGAGCTCGCTGGCCAAGAAGGTCGCGGCGAAGACGGGCCAGGAGGGCAAGAGCTTCTTCCTCAACATCAAGGGGCCGGAGCTGCTGAACAAGTACGTCGGTGAGACCGAGCGGCACATCCGGCTCGTCTTCCAGCGCGCCCGGGAGAAGGCGTCGGAGGGCACCCCCGTCATCGTCTTCTTCGACGAGATGGACTCGCTGTTCCGTACGCGGGGCTCGGGCGTGAGCTCCGACGTCGAGAACACCATCGTGCCGCAGCTGCTCAGCGAGATCGACGGCGTCGAGGGCCTGGAGAACGTCATCGTGATCGGCGCCTCCAACCGCGAGGACATGATCGACCCGGCCATCCTGCGTCCGGGGCGGCTCGACGTGAAGATCAAGATCGAGCGACCGGACGCGGAGTCGGCGCGGGACATCTTCAGCAAGTACCTCATCGCCGAGCTGCCGCTGCACAGTGACGACCTGGAGGAGTTCGGCGGCGACCGCACCACCTGCGTCGGCGCGATGATCCAGCGCACGGTCGAGCGGATGTACACCGAGTCCGAGGAGAACCGCTTCTTGGAGGTCACCTACGCCAACGGTGACAAGGAGGTCTTGTACTTCAAGGACTTCAACTCCGGCGCCATGATCCAGAACATCGTCGATCGGGCCAAGAAGATGGCCATCAAGCAGGTCATCGAGACCGGGCAGAAGGGCCTGCGCGTTCAGCACCTGCTGCAGGCCTGCATCGACGAGTTCAAGGAGAACGAGGACCTGCCCAACACCACCAACCCCGACGACTGGGCGCGGATCTCGGGCAAGAAGGGCGAGCGGATCGTGTTCATCCGCACCCTCATCTCCGGCAAGCAGGGCAGCGAGCCGGGCCGCTCTATCGACACCGTGGCGAATACGGGTCAATACTTGTAACCATGGCTGGCGCCGGCGGGTCCCTGCGACCGGACGTCTTCGCCACGGTGGCGGCTCGCCGCGAGCTCGGCACCGACTACGAGGCGGCTCTGGTCGAGTCGTTCGCGGAGAAGGTCGACGAGGCCGTCGCCGTGCGTGCCGACGCGGCCGTGCGGGCCGAGCGTCGGTCATCGGGATGGGACAGCCAGGGCCTCGTCATCGCCCTGGTGTCGTTGGGCGTCAGCGTTCCGGTGACCGCCCTCGCTGCGATCACCACCGACG
>JACCVL010000110.1 GCA_013698185.1 Nocardioidaceae bacterium | reverse complement strand
CGTAGCGGGTGCTGGCCGACTCCTCGTAGTAGGAGTGCTCGACGAACTCCTCCCAGCCGATGTTGATGTCGGTGAGCCGGGTCGTGACCAGCCGCCCGTCAATGACGACGCCTGGGGTCGACCATCGCTTCTCCCCCCAGGCGTTGCAGTTCTCGTACGTGGCGTCGTAGGCGTACGGGTCGTCCCAGTAGCCGGGGTCGATGTGGTTGGTGGGCCGGTAGCCGACGAACTGGTAACGGTCGTCGGCCTCGTAGAAGAAGGCGGGGATGTCGTCCCAGACCGCCATCATCCGCTGGGCGTAGTCGAAGATCTTGCCCAGCTTGGAGTGGTACTCGTTGAGGGTCTGCAGCGTGAGTGTCGTCGAGACGCCGCCGGGCACGACGTTCTGCGGGTGCGGGTACTTGCCGGTGAGGATGACGACCATCTCGCGGGAGAGTCGGGTGAACTCCAGCCCCTCCCGGTAGAGCGCTCCGGTCAGGGGGTTGAGTGCCGTCATCAGGTCGGCCATCGTCTTGAAGCCGTGGATGTGCTCGCTGGGGCACGTCCAGCTCTCCGCCTTGGGCCACAGCTCGGGGTTGGACGAACGGATGACCGACTCGGAGTAGTCGGGCCCCGCCAGCAGGTACAGGTGCAGCGGATTGTCGTAGCCCATCTCCGCAGCCTCGGTCATGTTGCGGACGACGGTGCCCAGCGGCGGTGGCACGATGCCCATGGCCTGCTCGATGGCGTAGGCCGCGGCGTGTGCGTGCACCCCGCCGCAGACCCCGCACGCCCGTGAGGACACGAAGATGGCGTCGCGGGGGTCGCGCCCCATCAAGATCACCTCGTAGCCACGGAACAGCGTCGCCTGGGCATGGGAGTCGAGGTAGGCGCCCTTGTCCAGGTCGGCCGTCACGTGCACCGCGAGTGCTCCCGCGATCCGGGTGACCGGGTCCATGTTGAGGTCCTTGATGTGCCCGTTGCGAGCCACCAGCCGCTCGATGCGCTCACGCCGCTCGGTCTCGCCCATCCCGACGTCGGGCATCGCCACGGTCACGTCGTAGGGATTCGGGATGCCGCCGCGCAGCGTGGCGTTGCCGCGCTCGTCGAACTCGACCGGCAGGGTCTTGAAACACATGGCGGGACTCCTCGGGTCGGGCCTGGAGCAGGGCAGGTCAGCTGGGAACCGTCACGTGCGGAGCCGGGTGCTGCCGCCGCGCGGGGCATCGTCGGACCGCTTGCCCCAGACGTCGCCGTCGCCCAAGGCGGTGTCGCTGGAGCGGCGCAGCTTGTCGTAGAACTTGTGGCCCGTGTCGGCCAGCACGGAGGGCTCGTACCTCTCGCGGGAGAAGGCGCTGGGCGTGGCGCCCTGGGTGTCCCACCGCACCTCGCGGTTGAGGTTGTTGTTGCTGAACTTGCGCAGCGGCCGGATCAGGCTGCCCACCAGCCGCGAGACGGTGGTCGACGCCAGCGAGCCGGGCGGCCGCTTGTAGAAGGGGGTGAACTTGTCCGGGAAGCCCGGCATGGTGCACCCGATGCAGGCGCCACCGGCGTTCATGCAGCCGCCGATCCCCTTGACGGCGCCGCGAGAGGTGATGTTGCAGTTGACGACCGGACCCCAGCAGCCGATCTCGACCAGGCACTCCGGGTCGCCGAACTCGTGGGCGAACGTGCCTTCCTCGTAGTACGCGCCGCGCACGCACCGCCGGTGCACGGTCTCGCCGAACAGCCACGCCGGGCGACCGAGCTCGTCGAACTCCGGGAGCGGACCGAAACCCTGCAGGAAGTACAGCACTGCCGCCACCGTCTCGGTGAAGTTGTCACCGATCGGCGGGCAACCGGGGATGTTGACGATGGGAACGCCCAGGACGGACCGGTAGTCCTTGCCGAGGAAGTCCATCAAGCTCATCGCACCGGTGGGGTTGCCTTCGGCGGAGGGAACACCGCCCCAGGTGGCGCAGGTGCCGATCGCGATCATGGCGGCGGCGTTGGGAGCCAGCCGGGCGATCCACTCCGTGGAGCTGACCGGGCGCAGCGCGCCGTCGATCCCCCACGGCTCCTCACCCGTCGCCGACCAGTAACCCCCGGCCGCGTTCGCTACGACCTCGTCGGCGATCGAGCCCTCGAGAATGACGACGTACGGGGCGCCGAGCGTGCCCTCGATGGCCTCCTCGGCAGGACGCAGGTAGTGCGGCCCGGACTCCATGTTGAGGACCGGGTGGTGCAGGACGACGCGCGGGATGCCGGGGTGGGCCCCCAGCATCATGCTCTCCACCGACGGGTTCGTGGCGCCCGTCGCAGCGACGCTGCACCCGTCACAGCTCATCCCGGCGAACCAGAAGGCGTGCACCTGCTCCAGCGGGCCGAACCGAGTGGCCTCACCGGCCATGGCCTCCCCGGCCAGCAGGTCCTCGGTCATGGCACCCGCGGGCATTCCGAAGGCACCGATGTGACTGGTGTCGTGAAAACGGTCGACGGGCCCGAGCACATCAAGCAGGTCCGCCGCCGGGGTGCGCGCGGCGGACGGGGAAGGCTGCGTCGATCGATCTGACATCGAAACTCCCGTACTGCGCCAGGGCTGGTGTGACCCACATCGCGTCGTGAGTGCACGATACACATAGCCGCCGATGACGTGTAACGTTCACGTCCTGGTCAAATGCGTGCCTGGAGGGCCCGTGAACGGTTGGATCCTGGGCTTCGTGATCGGCGCGGTCGTCACTGCCGTCGTCGTGGTCGTGCTGCTGATGATGATTGTCGGCGCCAGGCGCACGGCCGAAAAGGTGGAAGCAATTCTGTCCGGCCTGAACGACACCCGGGACCGTACGGCCGGGCTGTGGGGGGTCGGGGACACCGCCACCACCGCCAAGCGCATCGTCACCGCCGCGGCCGACGCCCGTATCAGCCTGACCCCAGGCGGTCGCTCGTGAGCGGCGAGGCGTACTGGTTCGTGGCTCTGCTCCTGGGGCTCGTCGTCGCCGTCGTCGCCGTGGTGCTGCTGGAGACGTTCCTGCGTCAGGTGCACCGCATCGAACGCGGCGCCGGCCAGGTGTGGAGCGCCGGGAAGCAGGTCGCCCGCAACACGGCCACCACCTGGCTGCTCCCCGAGACGTCCGACCGGCTGGGCCAGCTGACCGACGAGGCGGCACGCCACGCCGCGCTGCTGACCCCGCCGCCGACCTCAGGGCAGACACCGCGATGACCGCGCTGTTGGTGACCCTCACGGTCGTGGAGATCGTCCTGGTGCTGGTGGTGCTCGTCTACTACCTGGTCCGGATCGCGGCCTCGTTACGGCGTACGTCGGTGCTGCTGGGCAAGGTGGCGTTCGGGGTGCGGGCGATCGAGACGCAGTGCGAGGTCATCGGGCCCTCGGTGCTCACCATCAACGACCAGCTCACCGGGGTCGCGGATGCCCTCGCAGAGCTCACCGACCTCGCCGAGGCCGCAGCCGGACCAGCGCAGCCGGCGAGGCGGCTCTGAACGTGGACCACCTGCACCCGCCCAAGTCGGATGCGTTGCGCGAGCTCTACTGGCGCAGCGAGATCCTCCAGGTCATGTACTGGCTGAAGGGTGAGGGTCTCGGCGAGGTCGTCGACGCCCCCTTGCTCGAGCGGTTCCTCGGTGTCGAGGCGGCGGTCGGCGTCGGCTACCTCGACCAACTGGT
>JACCVL010000109.1 GCA_013698185.1 Nocardioidaceae bacterium | reverse complement strand
GTCGGGAGCTGCGGGTGATGGTGCAGCCGCTGGACGTGGACGACCTGCAGGCCCAGGTGCTGGCCCGCGACATCGCCAAGCAGGTCGAGCAGGAGCTCACCTATCCCGGCCAGATCAAGGTGACCGTCGTGCGGGAGTCGCGGGCCACCGAGATCGCGCGCTGATCGCCGCGTCGCACGAGCGACTGTGGGGTCAGGCTCCGGTGTCCAGCTCGGACGCCGTCTGGGTGCTGCGGCCCATCCGGCGCTCCAGCCACACCGCGAGGCGGGACAACGAGTAGTTGACCACGATGAACATCAGCGCCAGCACGATGGCGACCGGCAGGATGTTGCCGAACTCGATGGAGACCTGCCGACCGACGCTGGTCAGCTCCTCGTACGGGATCACATAGCCGAGGGAGGTGTCCTTGAGCGCCACGACACTCTGACTGATGATCGCCGGCAGCATGATCCGGACCGCCTGCGGCAGCAGGATCAGCTGCATCACCTGGCTCTTGCGCAGCCCGAGGGCGTAGGCGGCCTCGGACTGGCCGCGCGGCACCGCGTTGACCCCGGCACGGAAGACCTCGGCAAGCACCGAGCCGTTGTACAGCACCAGCCCGATCACCAGCGACCAGAACTTCCCGAGGCCGTCGCCGTAGACCAGGTAGATGGCGAGGATCATCATCAGCAGCGGCACGGCGCGGAAGAACTCCACCACCAGCGCCGAGGGCCAGCTGAGCCAGGCACGGTCCGACAGCCGCCCCACGGCGAACACGGCTCCGAACAGCACCGACAGCGCGACCGCGACGACGGCGACCCGCAGCGTCGTCAGCGCCGCCTCGAGCAGCGCCTGCACGTACGCCGGGGTGACGAACGGCTCCCAGAGGGCACCGCTGAGCTGGCCCTCGGTCTGGAGCTTGAACAGCGCGAGCGCTGCCAGGACCACCAACGCCACGATCGTGATCGCGCTGGCCCGCCGCTGACGGCGCAGGGCCTCCGGGCCCGGGACGTCGAACAGCACGCTGCTCATCGAGCCACCGCCAGCTGTCGCTCGAGGCCCCGGGCAGTGAAGGCGATCACGGCCACGATGAGCACGTAGCCGAGCGCGATGCCGACAAAGATGACATAGACGTCGCCGGGGTTGTTGTTGATGAGACCCCGCATCCTGAAGGTGGCGTCCGCGATGCCGAAGCCGGCGACCAGCGAGGTGTTCTTCGCCAGCGCGATCAGCACGTTGGCAAGTGGCGGGACGACAGCCCGGAAGGCTTGCGGCAAGACCACCAGCCGCAGGGACTGGCCGAACCCCATGCCGATCGAGCGGGCCGCCTCGGCCTGCCCCGAGTCGACGGCGTTGACGCCGGAACGGACCGCCTCACAGATGAACGCCGCGGTGTAGAGCACCAGGGCGATCGTCGCCCGCCAGAACTGCGGCGGCCGGACCTCCAGCTCGGGCAGGCCGTAGTAGATGAGCAGGAACACCACCAGCAGTGGGGTGTTGCGGAAGACCGTCACGTACGCCGTGCCGACCGCGCGCAGCGCGGGCACCGCCGACACCCGGAACGCGCCCAGGATCGTGCCGAGCACCAGGGCGCCCAGTCCCGCCACCACGAGCAGGCCGAGCGTCTGCCCGAACGCCGCGAGCACGACCTGTCGACTGTCCCAGAGGGTGTCCATCGGCGTCCGGTGCTCCGTCTCGTCTGCGCCCCTGGTCGGGCACCCAGTGGACCAGCGGTCCAGCCGGGGCCCGACCGCGGTGGATCGGTTCGCGTGCGGGTGTGGCGGCTACGCGCAGGGGTCCACCTTCGGTGGCTCGGGAGCCTCCACCCCGGACTGCCCCAGGGTCGCCTCGAACGCCTGCTTCCACGTGCCGTCCTGGTAGGACGCCTCGATGGTGTCGCTGAGGAACTGGCACATCTCGGTGTCCTTGGGGTCCTGGTAGCCGATCCCGTACCGCTCCTCGCTGAACGCCTCACCCACGACCTCGAGCTCGTCGGGGTTCTCCGCCACGTAGCCCAGCAGGATGGCGCCGTCGGTCGTCATCGCGTCGAACGACCCGTTCAGCACCTGCTGCACGCACTCGGAGTAGGTGCCGAAGCCGCGAGCCGTCGCCCCGTACTCCTTCTCGATCGTCTCGATCGAGGTGGAGCCGGTGACCGAGCAGACCTCCTTGCCCTTGACATCCTCCGGCCCCTGGACGTCGCTGCCCTTGGCGACGAGGAGCTGCTGTCCGGTCACGTAGTACGGGCCGGCCTGGCCCACCACCGCCCGGCGCTCGTCGGTGATCGAGTACGACGCGATGACGATGTCGACCTTGCCCTCCTGGAGGAACGGCTCCCGGTTGTCGGAGATGGTCTCCTCCCAGGTGATGCCGTCCGCTTCGATCCCGAGCGTCCCGGCGACGATCTTGCCCATCTCGATGTCGAAGCCGACCGGCTCGTCGGAGGCCGCGCTCTTGAAGCCGATGCCCGGCTGGTCGAACTTGACCCCGATGGTGATTTCCCCGGCCTCGGCGAGCTCGGCCATCGTGGAGCCCGCGGGGAACTTGGTGTCCTCGGCGACGTCCACATCGGCGCCGCCTCCGCTGCTGCCGCCGGAGCCGGCGTCACCGCAGGCCGCCAGCGCCCCGGTGAGCAGCAGCGCGGCAGCGGCGGCCTTCGTACGGGTGAACCTCATCGTTTGTCCCCTCCATGGTGAAGGATCTTGCCGAGGAAGTCCTTGGCGCGATCCGATTGCGGATGGTCGAAAAACTGGTCGGGAGTGTTCTCCTCGACGATCTCACCGTCGGCCATGAAGACGACCCGGTCGCCGGCGGTGCGGGCAAAGCCCATCTCGTGGGTGACCACGACCATGGTCATGCCGCCCTTGGCCAGGTCCACCATCGTGTCGAGGACCTCGGAGATCATCTCGGGGTCGAGCGCCGACGTCGGCTCGTCGAACAGCATCACGGTGGGCTCCATCGCCAGCGCCCGGGCGATCGCGACGCGCTGCTGCTGACCGCCCGACAGCTGGGCGGGGTACTTGTCGGCCTGGTTGGCGACGCCTACCCGCTCGAGCAGCTGGAGGGCGCGCGTGTCGGCCTCGGACTTGGAGACCCCCTTGACCTTGATCGGCCCGAGCGTGACGTTGTCCCGCACGGTCTTGTGCGCGAACAGGTTGAACGACTGGAAGACCATGCCGACCTCGGCCCGCAACCTCGCCAGACCCTTGCCCTCGGCCGGAAGCCTCTGGCCCTCCAGGCGGATCTCACCGGAGTCGACGGGCTCGAGTCGGTTGATCGCCCGACACAGCGTGGACTTGCCCGAGCCGGAGGGGCCGATGACGACGACGACCTCACCGCGGTGGACCGTGAGGTCGATGTCTCGCAGCACGTGCAGGTCGCCGAAATGCTTGTCCACGTGGTCGATCTCGACGACCGGTTCGGTGGCCGCCGCGCTGTTGGGCACGGTCATGT
The DNA here is from genome assembly GCA_013698185.1 of Nocardioidaceae bacterium. Lineage (GTDB taxonomy): Bacteria > Actinomycetota > Actinomycetes > Propionibacteriales > Nocardioidaceae > JACCVL01. The sequence continues at coordinate 12,820 of JACCVL010000109.1, read as the reverse complement.
GCGGACCATAGCGACCCCGCTGCCCACGCGGCACCTGCCGAGCCGAGCCGTTGCGTGACTGCAACCTGCGCGCGGATCGCGGTGCGGAGGTCGGGCGGCCGGATGCCGTGCGCCGTAGGCTGGGCCCGCCATGACTGCCCCCACCCTGACCGACCGTGCTGCTGGTGCGCGGCGCACGTACGAGGTCAAGACGTACGGCTGCCAGATGAACGTGCACGACTCCGAGCGCTTGTCGGGCCTGCTGGAGGCGGCGGGCTATGCCCGTGCGGACGGTGCCGAGGCCGCCGACGTGGTCGTGTTCAACACGTGCGCGGTGCGTGAGAACGCCGACAACAAGCTGTACGGCAACCTCGGCCACCTGGCGCCGGTGAAGGCCCGGCGCCCCGGCATGCAGATCGCCGTGGGGGGCTGCCTGGCGCAGAAGGACCGCGCGGAGATCACCCGACGCGCACCCTATGTGGACGTCGTGTTCGGCACCCACAACATCGGCTCGCTGCCGGTGCTGCTGGAGCGGGCCCGCGTCGCGGAGGAGGCGCAGGTCGAGATCCTCGAGTCGCTCGAGGTCTTCCCCTCCACCTTGCCGACCCGACGGGAGTCGGCGTACGCCGCCTGGGTGTCGGTCAGCGTCGGGTGCAACAACAGGTGCACGTTCTGCATCGTGCCGAGCCTGCGCGGCACCGAGCGGGACCGCCGCCCCGCCGACGTGCTCGCTGAGATCGAGGCACTGGTGGCCGAGGGGGTCAGCGAGGTCACGCTGCTCGGGCAGAACGTGAACTCCTACGGGGTGGAGTTCGGCGATCGGCTCGCCTTCGGCAGGCTGCTGCGCGCCTGCGGGGCGGTCGAGGGGCTCGAACGCGTGCGCTTCACCTCGCCGCATCCGCGCGACTTCACCGACGACGTCATCGCCGCGATGGCCGAGACCCCGACGGTCATGCCGAGCCTGCACATGCCGCTGCAGTCCGGGTCGGACACCGTGCTGCGGGCGATGCGCCGGTCGTACCGCCGCGACCGCTACCTCGGCATCATCAAACGGGTACGCGCGGCGATACCCGACGCGGCCATCACCACCGACATCATCGTCGGCTTCCCCGGCGAGACCGAGGCCGACTTCACCGCCACGCTCGACGTGGTGCGCGAGGCGCGGTTCGCCGGCGCGTTCACGTTCCAGTACTCGATCAGGCCCGGCACCCCGGCGGCGAGCATGCCCGACCAGCTGCCCAAGGCGGTCGTCCAAGAACGGTACGAGCGACTGGTCGAGGTCGCCGACGAGGTCGCCTGGGCCGAGAACCGCGCCCAGGTTGGTCGCCGGCTGGAGCTGCTGGTCGCCGAGGGGGAGGGGCGCAAGGACGGCGTGACCCACCGGATGAGCGGGCGGGCCCGCGACAACCGGCTGGTGCACTTCGTGCCGTCTGCCGGCGGGACGACCGAGCTGCCCCGGCCCGGGGACGTGGTCGAGGTCGACGTGACGTACGCGGCACCACACCACCTGGTCAGCGATGCCCCGGTGCTTGGGCTGCGGCGGACCCGCTCCGGCGATGCGTGGCAGGCGCGCACGGCGGCACCTCAGCTCGCCGCGGTCGGGCTCGGCATGCCGAGCTTCGGCCCCCCGGCCGGCTAGGCCCCCTGCGTACGGCCCCTCGGCGGCCGGTCGCGGTCGCGGCCGCCCCCGTCAGAAGCCGGCCGTGAGCACGGCGGGAACCCCACCGCCCGCGACACCGTGCTCGGCGACCAACCGCATCACTTGGAGCTCGTGCGGCACGCACGGATGGTCCAGCCCCGCGGCCACGTCGTCAAGCGCAAACCATCGCCAGCCGGCGTTCTTGCCCGGCTCCATGACGCGCGGCTCGCCGGTCCACGAGCTGGCGGTGAAGAACACGTCCGCCCGCTGCTCGCGCGGCCCGCCGCCGCGTACCGTCCGGTGCACCGTCGTGAGCGGGGCCAGGTCAGCAGCCGCGACCTCGACGCCAGCCTCCTCCCGCACCTCGCGATGCGCCGCGGCCACCACCGACTCGCCGGGGTCGACGTGCCCCGCGGCCAGCGCCCAATGCCCGTCGCGGTAGCCGGTGCCCTGCCGCAGATGCAGCAGCACCTGGACCGCACCCGGTGAGGTGCTGCCAGCCGCCACCCGCAGCAGCAGCACGTACGCCGCCGCGACCAACCGCACCCGAGTCGACAGATCGTCTGTGTAGCGCTCCTCCGCGGGCACAGCAGAACCCTACGGCTAGCGTCGGACAATGCCCGCCGCCCACGATGCCCGCCCACCACTGGTGGCGGTCGTGGGTCCCACCGCGGCTGGCAAGTCCGCCCTCGCGGTCGCCCTGGCGCAACGCCTCGGCGGCGAGGTGGTCAACGCCGACTCCATGCAGCTGTACCGCGGCATGGACATCGGGACGGCAAAACCGAGCGGCGCCGAGCGCGGTGGGGTACGCCACCATCTGTTGGACCTGCTCGACGTGACCGAGCCCGCCAGTGTCGCTGAGTTCCAGGGCTGGGCCCGGGTTGCGGTCGACGACTGCCGGGCCAGGGGGGCCACGCCGGTCCTGGTCGGCGGGTCGGCGCTCTATATCCGGGCGGTCCTGGACCGCTTCGAGTTTCCCGGCACCGACGAGACGCTGCGTGCCGAGCTCGAGGCTGAGCTCGCCGAGGTCGGCCCGGTGGCCATGCACACAAGGTTGGCTGCGGTGGACATGGCTGCCGCCCGCGCCATCCTGCCCGGCAACGGTCGCCGCATCGTCCGCGCGCTGGAGGTCGTCCGCCTCACCGGCCGCCCGTTCGCAGCCAACCTGCCGACCCATGCCTACGCCTACGCCGCGCCGGGCGACCGCACCGTGCAGATCGGGATCCGCCTGCCCAGGGCCACCCTCGACGAGCGGATCGCGGCCAGGGTGCAGCGGATGTGGGACCGCGGGCTCGTCCAGGAGGTGCGGCGGCTGGAGTCGACCGGGCTGCGGCAGGGGCGTACCGCCAGCCGGGCGCTCGGCTACGCCCAGGTGCTGGACTTCCTCGCCGGTCAGTGCACCGAGGCGGAGGCGCAGCAGGCCACGGTTCGCGCCACCCGCCGCTTCGCCCGTCGCCAGGACACCTGGTTCGGCAAGGACCCGCGCATCCGCTGGCTGCCCCACGACGACGCCGATCTGGCCACCCGTGGGGTCGCGGCTGTCGGCCTTCAGGAGTAGGAATGTCGGTGTACGCCCGATCTGTGCTAGTCGTCGTCTTGGAGGTCTCGATGCGTCGCAACCGTCTGGCCGCAGTCGCTGTTGGCGCCCTCACCGCCCTGGTGGTTGCGGGCCTGCCCACGGTCGGCGCCTTTGGTGTCGCCGCTCCGAGAGCCGCCGGACCGCTGACGGCACCTGCTCTGACCAGCAAGGACGGCGACCCGGCGCGTCTCGCGCCGGTCAAGGATCCGGTGGCCATCGGCCGAGGCGGAGCGGTGTCGTCGGTCGATCCCGAGGCGACCAGGATCGGGCTGCGGGTGCTTCGCCGCGGCGGTACCGCGGTCGACGCTGCCGTGGCCGTGGCCGCGGCGCTCGGCGTGACCGAGCCCTACAGCGCAGGGATCGGCGGGGGTGGTTTCCTGCTGCACTACGACGCGTCCAGTGGCAAGGTGCGCACCCTCGACGGCCGTGAGACCGCCCCGATGTCGATCCCGCGGGACGCCTTCATCAACCCCGCCACCGGCATCCCGTACCCGTTCAGCCCAGACCTCGTCACCAGCGGCGTCTCGGTCGGGGTGCCCGGCACGCCACGGCTGTGGGACCAGGCGCTGCGCCGATGGGGGTCGCTGAGTCTCGAGCGGGCGCTGGCGCCGGCGGCCCGTCTCGCCGACCGGGGCTTCGTCGTCGACCCCACCTTCGCGCTACAGACCGACGAGAACGCCGAGCGTTTCGCTGCCATCCGGCCCACCCGTGACCTCTTCCTGAGTGACGGCGCGGCACCGCCGGTTGGAAGCCTGTTCCGCAACCCTGACCTCGCGCGCACCTACCGCAAGCTCGGCAACCGGGGTGTCGACTGGCTGTACGACGGTCGCCTCGGCCGCCAGGTCGTCCGCAACGTCCGCAACCCACCGACCGTCGCCGGCACCGACCTGCCCGTGCCGGCGGGGTTCATGCGGCGATCGGATCTGCGCGACTACACCGCGCCCCGCCGCCGCGCGACCACGGTCGACTACCTCGGCCTCGACGTCTACGGGATGGCGCCGCCGAGCTCGGGCGGCTCGACGGTGGGTGAGTCGCTGAACATCCTGGGGCGGCTGCCCGTCAGCGAGCGTCGCCCGGTCAACAGCCTGCACCTCTTGCTCGAGGCAACCGCAGCTGCCTTCGCCGACCGCGCGGCGTACGTCGGCGACAGCGACTTCGTCGACGTCCCGCTGCGCCAGCTGCTGTCCGACGGTTTCGCCGCTGAGCGGGCCTGCACGATCGACGTCGACGAGGCAGCCGTCAAGCCGGTGGCCGAGGGCCGGCCGGACGGCGACTACACCGCATGCCGTCGGGCCCAGCAGGCGCGGGCCGCCGTGCCGGACACCGAAGGTCTGTCCACCACCCACCTGAGCGTCGTGGACCGGCGCGGCGACGTGGTGTCCTACACGCTGACCATCGAGCAGACCGGTGGCTCGGGCATCACCGTGCCCGGACGCGGGTTCCTGCTTAACAACGAGCTCACCGACTTCAGTCTCGTCTACGAGACCGACGACCCCAACCGGCTGCAGCCCGGCAAGCGCCCGCGCAGCTCGATGTCGCCCACCATCGTGTCGCGTGACGGCCGGCCCTGGCTCGTCGTCGGCTCACCGGGCGGATCGACCATCATCACGACCGTCCTGCAGGTGCTCCTCAACCGCATCGACCTCGGCATGAACCTGATCGAGGCTGTCGAGGCGCCGCGGGCGAGCCAGCGCAACACCGGGGCGGTGGTTGCCGAGCAGGACTTCATCGACCTCTACGGCCCCGCTTTGCAGCAGTACGGCCACACGTTCGTCCCTGCGGGCGAACCGGGGACAAGCCTGGCCGAGATCGGTGCCGTCGCAGCCATCGAGATGCGCCGCGACGGCACGCTGGTGGCCGTCGCCGAGCCGGCTCGTCGTGGTGGCGGCGACGCCGGGGTGCTCGACCCGCGATGAGCACGCCTGCACCTGCAGTCTGCGTCCTCGACGTCAACGAGACGTTGTCCGACCTGTCCGCGTTGGATGGACGGTTCGACGCGGTCGGCCTGGCCGGGCAGCGCGAGGTCTGGTTCGCCTCGGTGCTGCGCGACGGCTTCGCGCTGTCGCTGGTGGGACGGTCGCCGGTGTTCGCTGAGGTGGCGGCGGATCTGCTGCGGGGGCGTCTGATCGCGGCGGGCGTCCGTGGCGACGCGGTCGACGAGTCGGTGCAGCACGTCCTCGGCGGGTTCGGCTCGCTGCCGCTACATCCCGATGTGGCGCCGGGTCTGCGCCGGCTGCATGCAGCCGGCGTACGGCTGGTGCCGCTGACCAACGGGGCGACCGCGATGTCGGATGCGTTGTTCGAGCAGGCCGACCTGCTGCCGCTGTTCGACGGTCGGCTGTCGGTCGAGGACGTCGGGCCGTGGAAGCCGCACCCGACGCCCTACGCCTATGCGCTCGACCAGTGCGCCGTGGCGGCGAGCGAGGCGCTGATGGTGGCGGTGCACCCTTGGGACCTGCAGGGTGCTCACTCGGCGGGTTTATCGACGGCATGGGTTCGACGCGGACCGGGGGAGTGGCCCGGCTGTTTCGACGAGCCGACGCTGGTTGCGTCGGGTGTGGACGAGCTCGCCGAGATGGTGCTCGCCGGGTCGTGATCCGCGTCAAGCGGCCGTCGGCTGGTCCTTGGTGCGGTGCAGCAGCCAGTCGCGGTCGGTGCGGATCAGGGCATAGCGCACCGCTGACTCGAGCCCGTGCAGGGTGAAGAGCAGGCGCCGTTCGTTGCGGTTGTGCTCCTCCCACCACCCGGTGTCGGCGATGGACTTGTGCGCGTCGGTGTAGCCCAGATGGTCCAGGTCGTGGTCGGCCACCTCGACGGCGAGCCGGTCCTGGGCCGGGTGCAGCGCCAACCCGCGCGGCAACGCCCAGGACCGCAGGACCCCGCCCTCCTCGAGCCGCAGGTCGAAGTGGTGCTGCGGTCGCCGATGCTCGTGCAGCACGAAAGCAGGCCGCGCGCCAGTGGGATCGCTCACCGAACCAGGCTAGAGGCAGCCCCGCTGTCTAGGCTGGAGCGGCGATGAGCAACGACGAGCGCACCCACCAGACCTGGGCCTGGGCGAAGGGGCACGGCACCGAGAACGACTTCGTGCTGCTCCCCGACCCCGATGGCACCGTGCATGGCGCGCTCACGTCGAGCGCATCGATCTCGTGGATCGCCGCGGTCTGCGACCGGCGCCGCGGGCTCGGCGCCGACGGCGTGATCCGCGTCGTGCGCTCCGAGGCCCTGGCCAGCGCCCACGGCGTGCCCGCGGCGAAGCAGGCGGCCGCCGACGGCGCCGAGTGGTTCATGGACTACCGCAACGCCGACGGGTCGACCAGCGAGATGTGCGGCAACGGCATCCGCGTGCTGGCCCAGTGGCTGGCCGAGGAGGGGCGTCTGGATGCGGCGTCTCCCGTCAGCCCGGTGCTCATCGGCACCCGCGCCGGCACCCTCCGGCTGAGCAACCAGGCCGATGGCCGGTGGAGCGTCGACATGGGGGTGGTGACCGTGACGACCGCCAGCGAGGTCACGGTCGGCGAGCACACGTGGACGGCGATCGGGGTCGATACCGGCAACCCGCACGCGGTCGTCGAGGTCGTCGACCTTGCCGACGCCGGGGCGCTGACCGAGCCGCCGGCCTACGACACCGGGATCTACCCCGACGGTGTGAACGTGGAGTTCGTCGTCCCGGTGGGGGAGCGGCACGTCCGCATGCGCGTCCACGAACGCGGCTCCGGTGAGACCCGCTCGTGCGGGACCGGCGCCTGCGCGGCGGCCATCCTGGCCGAGCGGCTGGCGGGGTCGCCGCCACGTCCCGCGACGTATGCCGTCGATGTCCCCGGCGGGTGCCTCGAGGTCACGCTGCGAGGCGACGGGCATGCCGTGCTCACCGGCCCGGCGAAGATCGTCGTCCGCGGCACCATGATCTGGTCGGGCCCCTGAGGGTGCCGTCAAACTCGGGTGATCATCGAGGCGGTTCGTGGCAGCATCGCCTCGACAGCGTGACCCGGCGCGGAACACCGTCCGTGCCCTTGACGTTGAGACGAGACATATGACGAGTGCCTACCGTGACGATCGCGACGACCGTGATGGCCAGTCGCCGGTGACCGACGACCCCGACACCGGTGAGCTCGACCTCGAGGACCGTCAGGCGTTGCGCCGGGTCGCGAGCCTGTCCACCGAACTCGAGGACATCTCCGAGGTCGAGTACCGCCAGCTCCGGCTGGAGCGGGTCGTCCTCGTCGGGGTGTGGGGCGGCGGCGACGTTCACAACGCCGAGAACTCGCTGACCGAGCTCAAACTGCTCGCCGAGACCGCCGGTTCACAGGTGCTCGAGGCACTGCTGCAACGCCGGCAGCGACCCGATCCGGCGACCTACATCGGCAGCGGCAAGGTGGAGGCGCTGCGCGAGGCCGTGCAGGCCACCGGTGCCGACACCGTGATCTGCGACGGTGAGCTGACGCCCAGCCAGCTGCGTAACCTCGAGGACCGGGTCAAGGTCAAGGTCGTCGACCGGACCGCGCTGATCCTCGACATCTTCGCCCAGCACGCCAAGTCCGCCGAGGGCAAGGCGCAGGTCGAGCTGGCGCAGCTGCAGTACATGACCCAGCGGCTGCGTGGCTGGGGCGGCAACCTGTCGCGCCAGGCCGGCGGCCGGGTCGGGATGCAGGGCGGCGGCATCGGCGGTCGCGGCCCCGGCGAGACCAAGATCGAGACCGACCGGCGGCGGATCAAGACCAAGATCGCCAAGCTGCGCCATTCGCTGACGGTGATGCGCACCACGCGCGACACCAAGAAGGCCGAGCGCCGGCGGCGGGAGGTGCCGGCGGTGAGCATCGCCGGGTACACCAACGCCGGGAAGTCGTCGCTGCTGAACCGGATCACCGGAGCCGGCGTCCTGGTCGAGGACTCGCTGTTCGCCACCCTTGACCCGACCACGCGCCGCACCCAGACCTCCGACGGCCGGGTCTACACCCTGTCGGACACCGTGGGCTTCGTGCGCCACCTGCCGCACCAGCTCGTCGAGGCGTTCCGGTCGACGCTGGAAGAGGTCGCCGACTCCGATCTGGTGCTGCACGTCGTCGACGGCTCGCATGCCGACCCCGAGGGTCAGCTCGCCGCGGTCCGCGAGGTGCTCGCCGAGATCGGGGCCGACCGGGTTCCTGAGGTGGTCGTCATCAACAAGTCCGACGTCGCCGACCCGATGGTGCTGGCCCGGCTGCGGGCGCGCGAGCCGCATGCGGTGGCCTGCTCCGCCCGCACCGGCGAGGGCATCGAGGCCGTACTGAGCGCGATCGAGCAGGAGCTGCCGCGCCCCCAGGTGCAGGTGCGGGTCCTGCTCCCATACGACCGCGGCGATCTGGTGCACCAGGTGCACAGTCATGGCGAGGTGCTCGCGCTCGAGCACACCGCCGACGGCACCGCGCTGACCGCACGGGTGCACGCCGGTCTGGCCGGCGCGCTCGAGCAGTACGCCGCGACCCCCGCCTGACCCGGGCCCGGCCTGTCGGGGCTGGCCCAGCGGTCCTCCGCCACGTAAACGTGGCGCGGGTCAGGGGCTCCTGGCGGGGGTGGCTCTGGTCCGGAGGGTCCTGCCGCGGCGGGGCTGTGGACAGCAGCGGCACGGCAGGCTGCGGTGCGGATAGCGTGACCAGATGCCCGCGGATGCCACCTCGACCGTCGAGGCCGTGCTGCACGCCGCGGTCGCGTCCTTCGGCGGCTCCGAGCGACCGGGCCAGGTGCAGATGGCAGCGGCGGTGGCCCGGGCCCTGCGCGACGGTACGCATCTGCTCGTGCAGGCCGGCACCGGCACCGGCAAGTCGCTGGGCTACCTGGTTCCCGCACTGCTGCACCACCGCCCCGTGGTGGTCGCCACCGCGACGCTGGCACTGCAGCACCAGCTGGTGCAGCGCGACCTGCCGGCCCTGGTCGCGGGGGCTGCCGCCGAGCTGGGCACCGCAGAGGTCCCGTACGCGGTGCTCAAGGGGCGCAGCAACTTCGCCTGCCTGCACCGCGTCCGCGAAGGCTCCCCGGACGACACCGGCGCCCTGATCGACGTGCCCTCCGGCAGCCTGGGAGGTGAGGTGGTCGCGCTGCGAGGCTGGGCGGAGAAGCAGGCCAGCGACGCCGGGCCGGGCGACCGTGACGCGGCGCCGCCGCACACCGACAAGGCGTGGGCGCAGGTCTCGGTGCACGCCCGCGAGTGTTTGGGCGCGCAGCGGTGCCCGTACGCCACGGAGTGCTTCGCCGAGCGAGCTCGTGACCGGGCGATGCAGGCCCAGGTGGTCGTCACCAACCACGCCCTGCTGGCGATCGACGCCATCGACGGGGTTCCGATGCTGCCCGAGCACGGTGCCGTCGTGATCGACGAAGCGCACGAGCTGGTGTCGCGGGTCACCCAGGCGTCGACCAAGGAGCTGTCCGGGCCGCAGGTCGAGCGCGCGGCGCGCCGGGTGCGCGCTGCTGGGCGCTCGGCCAGCAGCGGCGACGACGACACGGCGCAGGCCGCATCGAACCTCGGCGACGCCGGCGACGCGCTGCGCGAGATCGTCGCGGAGCTGCCCAGCGGACGCGTCGACCGCATGCCCGAGTCCCTTGCCGACGGCCTCGTCGCCGTTCGAGAGGCCGCGCGTGCGTGCCTGTCCGCGCTGGGCAGGCCCTCCGACCGCGAGGCCGGCCAGGGTGACGCGGTACGTCAGCAGGCCCGTGCCGACGCCGAGGAGGTGCGGGTCGTCGCCGAGCGGATGGCCGGCTTCTCCGAGCGTGACGTGTTGTGGGTCAGCGAGCGGGACCGGGTCCGCGGGGGCAACGACCTGCGCGTCGCCCCGCTCGACGTGTCGCTGTCGCTTCGCGACAAGCTGTTCGGTCGCACCACCGTCGTCCTGACCAGCGCGACCCTGCAGCTCGGGGGAGGCTTTGAGCCGCTGGCCGCCTCGGTGGGGCTGCGGGGCGACGAGCGGGTCGACGACGCCCCGGCCACCACTGCCGACGTTGCTGCCGCGGCGGACACACCGCTGCCGGAGATGTCGCCGGATGCAGACTCCGACCTGCCGTGGGTCGACGCCGTCGAGCCGGTGCGGTGGCGGGCGATCGATGTCGGGTCGCCCTTCGACTACGCCCGCCAGGCGATCGTCTACGTCGCCCGGCAGCTGCCACCACCCGGACGCGACGGCCTGGGCAGCGCCCAGCTCGACGAGATCACCGCCCTGGTCCAAGCCGCCGGCGGCCGGACGCTCGGGCTCTTCTCGTCCCGTCGGGGCGCGCAGAGCGCCGCGGAGCACGTCCGCGAGCAGCTGCCCGATCTGGAGGTGTGGTGTCAGGGCGACGCTCAGCTGTCGGAGCTGACACGTCGCTTCGTCGACGAGGAGCGCTCGTGTCTTTTCGGCACGCTGAGCCTCTGGCAGGGGATGGATCTGCCCGGGCCGACCTGCCAGCTGGTGATCATCGACCGGATCCCCTTCCCGCGCCCCGACGACCCGCTAATGGGTGCCCGCCAGCGTGCGGTCGAGCGGCACGGCGGCAACGGGTTCATGGCGGTGGCCGCCACCCATGCGGCGCTGCTGCTCGCACAGGGCTCGGGCCGGCTGGTGCGGCGCGGTGACGACCGCGGTGTCGTCGCGGTGCTCGACCCACGGCTGGTCACGGCCCGGTACGGGTCCTTCCTCGCCGCGTCGCTGCCGCCGATGTGGCGAACCACCGACCGAGAGCTGGTGCTCGGGTCACTGCGCCGGCTCGCCGCCGGCTGAGCCTGCGGGTGCGGGGGTCAGACCCGCCGCAGCACCGCCACCACCTTGCCCAGGATCGAGGCGTGGGTGCCGTCGATGGGCTCGTAGGCCGGGTTGTGCGGCAGCAGCCAGGCAGTCCCGTCCCGGCGGCGCAGCGTCTTGATCGTCGCCTCGTCGTCGAGCAACGCCGCGACGATCTCGCCGTTCTCGGCGTCGGGCTGCTGACGGACGACGACGAAGTCGCCGTCGCAGATCGCTGCGTCGACCATCGAGTCACCGCGGACCTCCAGCATGAACAGCGTGCCGTCGCCGACCAGCTGGCGAGGCAGCGGCATGACCTCCTCGACGCGTTCCTCGGCGAGGATCGGCCCGCCGGCGGCGATGCGGCCGACGACGGGGACGTACGCCGCGGCCGGTCGTAGGTCGCCGCTGCCGGTGGGGTCGTCGGTCGGTGCCGGGGCGGCCGGCGCTGTGCCGGCGGCGTCGGCGGCCGGGATGAGCACCTCGAGAGCTCGAGGCCGGTGCGGGTCGCGGCGCAGGAAACCCTTGGCCTCGAGCGTCTTGAGCTGGTGGGCGACCGAGCTGGAGCTGGTGAGGCCGACCTGCTCGCCGATCTCTCGCACGCTGGGCGGGTATCCGCGCTGCTGCAACGCGGCTCGGATGACCTCGAGCACGCGTCGCTGCCGGGGTGTGAGCCCGGTAGCGTCCGCCGGGCCGTCGGGGAGCTCCCGTACCTTCGCCGGAGCTGTTCGCGGGGCGCCGCCGCCCGCCTTGCCGCGCCCGTTCCGCTTGCCTGCCATGACTGCCGCCTCATCGCTCTGCGCCGGGCCGACGTGCTCGTCGCTGGTCGAACACTAGTGCGAGAGGTGCCGGTCCATCAAACACCTGTTCGAATGGCGTGTCGGGGCTGCTGAGCGGTGGTGGGACGACCACGCGCCGAGCGGATTCGGGCCGGGTGGGGGAGAATCAAGGACCAATCACCCGATCACCGGAGGCCCACAGATGGCTCGTCACACCATGTTCCGATCACTGCACGACGTCGGTCTCGCGGCCTGGTTCGGCGGGACGCTGGCCAACGCCGTCGCGCTCAACCCGGCGTCCGCCCAGGCGGGATCCAGCACAAGCAGCGGCCGCGTCGCCAACGCGGGCTGGGACGCCTGGACGCCGGTCAACGCTGCTGCTATCGGCTCCCATCTGGTCGGCAGCGTCGGCCTGCTCCTGGCCAACCGGACACGGCTGGCCACCCAGGAAGGCGTCGCCACCATGGCGGCCATCAAGACCGGGGTGACCGTCGCCGCCCTCGGCGCCACTGCCTACAGCCGGCTGCTCGGCCAGCGGGTGTCCGAGCAGACCGACGTGCCAGTCGAGTCCGCGACGGAGCCGTCGGGCCGTACGCCGTCGGACACGGCCAATGCGCAGCAGCAACTGTCCGCGCTGCAATGGGCGATCCCGGCCCTGACCGGGCTGCTGATCGTGGTCAGCGCGTTCGCCGGGGAGCAGCAGCGTCCCGGTGAGGTGCGGCAGGGAATCATGAACCGTTTCAGCTGAGGGCTGCTTCCGCGCCGCACCTACCGAGCACCCCACGACCGGCCGGTCGCGGGGTGCTCTGTTCTCCACCCAGAGGCGGGCAGCTGTCCGAAGGTCACGATTCGAACACACGTGCGAGCGCTTGGTTGCCAACTGTCGGTGCTTGGGTGTTCACTTCGTACATGTGTTCGATCGAACGCACGTTCGAAGCACGAGTATCCATCCCGCCGCACTGTCGGTGGGCACGGATAGACAGAGGTCGACGGGCTCGCACCGAGTCCGCCGACCAGAGGTGGAGACGATGATGAGCACTGCCACACCGAGCAGACCCGCATCCAGAGACGAGCTTCGACTGACCCGGCGCGGTCGGCTCGTGCTGGTGCTCAGCGTGCT
>JACCVL010000101.1 GCA_013698185.1 Nocardioidaceae bacterium | reverse complement strand
CGGTGTGATCGCCGCGGGTCTCGGGCTCGGGTCGGTTCTGGTGGTGGTTGTCGGGTTGGCGGTCTACGGGGCCGGGACCAGCTCGTGGGACGTGGCCATGAATGTCGAGGGCGCCGCCGTGGAACGGCGTCTCGGGCGGACCCTGATGCCGCGGCTGCACGCCGGCTTCAGCCTCGGCACGGTGGCGGGGGCGCTGGTCGGTGCCGGTGCCGCCCACGCAGCGGTGGCACTGCCGTTCCAGCTGGTCGTGGTCGCAGCCGGTTGTCTGCTGGGTGCCGCGCTGGCCGCGCGCCGCTTCCTGCCTGCCGAGCTCCCAGAGTCGGGAGGCGAGCCCTCCGGGAGCGGCATCGGGTCGGCCTGGCGGGAGCCGCGGACGCTGCTGGTCGGCGTGCTGGTGTGCGCCTTCGCGCTCGTCGAGGGCATCGCCAACGACTGGCTCGCACTCGCTCTGGTCGACGGGCACGGCCAGTCGCAGGCAGTCGGTGCCCTCGGCTACGGGGTCTTCGTGGCGGCGATGACGCTGGGTCGCCTCACCGGCGGCAGCGTCCTGGACCGGCTGGGCCGGGTTCTGGTGCTGCGCGGCACCGCGCTGCTGGCGCTGGCCGGGGTCCTGCTCGTGGTGACATCGGGATCGCTCGGGTGGGTGCTGGTCGGTGCCGTCGGCTGGGGCATCGGCGCCTCGCTCGGCTTCCCCGTCGGCATGAGCGCGGCGGCCGACGAGCCCGAGCGTGCCGCGGCGAGGGTCGCGGTCGTGAGCTCGATCGGATACACCGCCTTCCTCGCCGGACCGCCGCTGGTCGGGTTCCTCGCCGAGGCCTTCGGCATCCTGCGTGGCCTGCTCGTCGTCGTCGCCGCTGCCATCGTGGGAGCCGTGGCCGCAGCGGCCACCCGACCGGCTCAGCGCCCGTCGATGCTCGCTCCCGAGCGCTCCGACCAATATGGTTCCAGGCCTGGCGTCGGCGCAGCCGAGCCCGGCGCGGACACCGAGGGGGAGCAATGAGCGAACAGGACCCGTACGGCCAGCAGCCGCCGGCCTATGGCGGGCAGCCGCCGACGGGCGGCGGGCACAGCCCGTACCCGGGCGGGGCGGACAACCAGGACAGCAGTGCCAAGGGCTTCTTCGCCGCCCTGTTCGACTTCTCCTTCACCCACTTCGTCACCCCCAAGATCGTCAAGGTCGTCTACATCCTGGCGACCGTGGCCATGGTCGTGTTCTATCTGATCCTGGTCGTCGCCGGCCTGTTCAGCGACTCACCGCTCGTCGGCGTGCTAGTCCTGCTGCTGGGCTGGATCCCGTTCCTCATCTACCTCGCGCTGATCCGGATGACCCTGGAGTTCTACTACGCCCTCATCCGCATGAGTGAGGACATCCACGAGCGCCTGCCACGCTGACCTGGGCCAGCCGTCTACCCTGGAGCGATGCCGTCCGCGTCCTTTGCAGCCGCCGATCTCGTGCGGTGCGTGACCGACGAGCTGGACGCCCGGGTACGTGAGCTGGCGGCGCTGCGGCGCGATCTGCACGCCCATCCGGAGCTGGCCTGGCAGGAGGGGCGTACCACCGACGAGATCGCGTCGCGGCTGGAGGCCGCCGACCTCAGCGTGAAGCGACTCGACACCAGCGGTCTGGTCGCCGAGGTCGGTCCCGACGACGGCCCGATCGTCGCGCTGCGGGCCGACCTGGACGCCCTCCCCGTCCCCGACACCACCAGCGACCCGTGGCGCTCGTCGGTGCCCGACATCGCCCACGCCTGCGGTCACGACGTGCACGCTGCCGCGCTGACAGGCGCGGGGACCGCACTCGCGGCGGTGCACGCACGCACCGCGCTCCCGGTGCGCGTCCGGATGCTGTTCCAGCCGGCCGAGGAGGTCATGCCCGGCGGCGCCAAGGCGCTGATCGCCGCCGGAGCTCTCGAGGGGGTGGAGCGCATCTATGCGCTGCACTGCGACCCGACCGTCGACGTCGGCCAGGTCGGACTGCGCGTTGGCCCGCTCACCGGCGCCTCGGACGCGATCAGCATCACGCTGGCCGGTCGAGGTGGGCATACCTCGCGGCCGCACCTGACCGAGGACCTCACCTATGCGCTGGGCGTGCTGGTGACCCAGCTGCCGTCGGCGCTGTCCCGCCGGCTGGACCCCCGTGCGGGTGCCAGTCTGGTCTGGGGTGCCGTGCACGCCGGTGACGCGCTCAACGTCATCCCCGCTCGCGGTCGCCTGGGTGGCACGCTGCGGATGCTCGATGCCAGCGCCTGGCACGAGGCCGAAAACCTGGTGCGGCGGCTGGTGCGCGACCTCGCGGCACCGTACGGCGTGACTGCCGATGTCGAGTACGTCCGCGGGGTGCCGCCGGTGGTCAACGACAAGCTGGCGACCGGCGAGCTGGGCGAGGCGGTGACGGCCACCTTGGGCGCCTCCGCGCTGGTGCCGACGAGCCAGAGCCTGGGTGGCGAGGACTTCGCCTGGTACGTCGAGCACGTGCCGGGCGCGATGGGTCGGCTCGGCACCCGGACGCCCGGCGGTCCGACGTACGACCTGCACCAAGGCGACCTGCGTATCGACGAGCGCGCCACCGTCGTCGCGGCCAAGGTCCTTGCCGTCGCCGCGCTGTCGATGCCGATCACGTAACGATCTGCGGTCGGCACGGGCGTACCGGTCGGGACTTGCCGGTGCAGCCTTCTAGGATGCTGTCGACCCGCCCCGTTCGGGGAGTGCGACCTCAGGAGGAACAGTGCGTCTCAGGGCACGCTTCGTCGCCGGCCTCAGCGCCACGGCTCTGCTGCTGGCCGGCTGCGCCAGCGGAGGCAGCAGCGACGGCGGGAGCGAAGGATCCGCCAGCGACGGCGCCGCCAGCCAGGACGTCTGCGAGAGCGCCGAGGGTGACGGCCCCAAGATCGGCCTCGCCTACGACGTGGGCGGCGTGGGTGACTTCTCGTTCAACGACTCCGCGTACGCCGGGCTCACCCAGGCAGTCAAGGAGCTCGACGCCACCTGTGCCGAGGCGGAGGCGGGGGCGGGCGAGAGCGACGCCGACCGCGAGCAGCGGCTGCGCGACCTCGCCGACGCGGGATACACCGCGATCGTCGGCGTCGGGTTCGTGTACTCGGTGGCGGTGTACAACGTCGCCCCCGAGTACCCCGACACCTACTTCGGCATCATCGACGGGTTCAACCCGACCAAGTCGCAAAAGGACCTGCCCAACGTCGCCAACATCGGCTTCGCCGCCAATGAGGGCTCGTTCCTCGTCGGCGCGGCGGCGGCCTTGACGACCAAGACCGACCATGTCGGCTTTCTCGGTGGCGTCGACGGACCGCTGATCCAGGCCTTCGAGGCCGGGTACGTCGCCGGGGTCGAGGAGGTCAACCCCGACATCGAGATCGACTCCCAGTACCTCTCCCAGGACGACCCGGTCAAGGGCTTCGAGAACCCGGCCGGCGGTAAGACCGCGGCCACCGGCATGTACGACAACGGCGCCGACGTCGTCTACCACGCGGCCGGCAAGTCGGGCCTCGGACTCTTCGACGCGGTCGAGGCCGCCGGCAAGGGCAACTGGGCGATCGGCGTCGACTCCGACCAGTACCTCACGGCCGACCCGGCTCAGCAGCCGTTCATCCTCACCTCCATGATCAAGCGGGTCGACACCGGGGTGTTCGAGTTCGCCAAGGGTGTCGACGAAGGTCAGCCGCCAAGCGGCTACGTGACCTACGACCTGGCCAGCGGTGGCGTCGACTACGCCACGTCGGGGGACTTCCTCTCCGCGGAGATCATCAGCCAGATCGACGACTACAAGCAGCAGATCATCGACGGCACGATCAAGGTGCCGGCCGAGACCACCTCCTGACGGCTGGTTGCGCGGCGGACCCGAGCCCGGTGGCGATAACGTGCCTGCGGGCTCCCGGCCGTCCCAGGCCCCGTGGTCGCCCGGGACGGAGGACCGATGAGCCGGACGACGGCAGCCCCGGCAGGCCGCCTCGCCGTCAGCCTGCACCGGATCGGCAAGCGGTTCCCCGGTGTGGTCGCCAACCACGACGTCTCGTTCGAGGTCCGACAAGGCACCGTGCACGCCTTGGTGGGGGAGAACGGTGCCGGCAAGTCCACGCTGATGAAGATCCTGTACGGCGTGCACAAGCCCGACGAGGGCACCATCGAGATCAACGCCGAGCGGGTCAGCTTCTCCTCACCGACCGACGCCATCGGCCACGGTGTCGGCATGGTCTTCCAGCACTTCCAGCTGGCCGACAACCTCACCGTGCTGGAGAACGTCGTTCTCGGCGCGGAGAAGCGGCACGGCATCGCTGACGCGGCGCGCGCGGAGATCGGACGGATCTCGACGGCGTACGGCTTCGAGCTCGACCCCGACGAGCTGGTCGAGACCCTCGGCGTCGGCGAGCGGCAGCGGGTCGAGATCCTCAAGGTTCTCTACCGTGGCGCCAGCATCATCATCCTCGACGAGCCGACCGCTGTGCTGGTGCCGCAAGAGGTCGAGGCGTTGTTCGCCAACCTGCGCGAGCTCAAGCGCGAGGGCAACACGCTGATCTTCATCTCCCACAAGCTCGACGAGGTCCTGGCCATCGCCGACGAGATCACCGTCCTGCGTCGCGGGACGTCCGTGGCCACCGTGCTCCCCGGCGAGGTCACCTCGCACGACCTGGCCGAGCTGATGGTCGGCGCCGAGCTGCCCAGCCCGAGCACAGAGGAGTCCACGGTCACCGACGACGTCATTCTGGATGTCGCCGGCCTCACGGTCAGCGACGCGCACGGCCGGCCCGAGCTTGCCGACGTGTCCTGCACGATCCGCGCCGGCGAGGTGCTGGGTATCGCCGGTGTCGAGGGCAACGGCCAGACCGAGCTGGTCGAGGCCATCCTCGGCATCCGCAAGGCCCTTGCCGGCACCATCACCCTGGCTGGTGCGGACCTGTCGACCTGGGGCACCCGCAGGCGGCGCGCGGCCGGGGTCGGCTACATCCCCGAGGACCGGCAGCGCCACGGGCTGCTGCTCGACGCGCCGTTGTGGGAGAACCGGGTCCTCGGTCACCAGACCCGGGCCCCCAGCAGCCGGGGCATCTGGCTCGACCGACGCGGCGCCCGAGCCGACGCCCAGCGCATCGTCACCGACTACGACGTACGTACCCCGGGGATCGACACCGCCGCCCGCGCCCTGTCCGGCGGCAACCAGCAGAAGTTCATCGTCGGCCGGGAGATGAGCGGCGAGCCCGTGCTGCTGGTGGCCTCGCACCCCACCCGCGGGGTCGACGTCGGCGCGCAGGCCGCGATCTGGGACCACATCCGCGCCGCGCGCCGGCGGGGGCTCGCCGTGCTGCTCATCTCCGCCGACCTCGACGAGCTCATCGGCCTGTCCGACAGCATTCGCGTCATCCTCCGCGGCCGGCTGGTCGGCGAGTTCGACCCGCAGACGGTCACCCCCCAGCAGCTGGGCTCGGCGATGACCGGTGCGAGCGAGCGGACCGAGGAGCCCGTATGACGGCGTTACGCCGGGGGGTGCTCGCGCTGGCGGCACCGGTCCTGGCGTTCGTGGTCGCCGCCGTGGTCACGTCGGTCGTCCTGCTCGGGACCGGCGACTCGCCCGCGGAGTTCTGGCAGGTGCTGCTCACGGTGCCCGCAGGCCGCAACATCGTGAACATGGTCAACTTCGCCGCGATCCTCTACCTGTCGGGGCTCGCCGCCGCGATCGGCTTCCGGATGAACCTGTTCAACATCGGCGTCGAGGGCCAGTACCGGGTGGCCACCTTCGCCGGCGCGCTGTTCGCCGGTCAGGCGTTCCTGCCCGGAGCACTCAACACGGTGGCCTCGGTGCTCGTGGCGATGGCCGCGGGCGCGGCATGGGCAGGCATCGCCGGCGTGCTGAGAGTCACCCGGGGGGTCAGCGAGGTCATCTCCACCATCATGCTCAACGCGATCGCGCTGTCGCTGGTGGCCTACTTGCTGCGCCGGGTCGGCAACCGGATCGGTCAGACGATCGAGACCGACGAGATCCCGTCGAACGCCTGGGTGCCCGGCTTCTCGCTGGTCCCCGGCGAGACCGCCGAGCTGTACGGCCTGGCCCTGCTGGCGGTGGTCGCCGGGGTGGGCTTCGCCGTCGTGCTGAACCGGACCCGCTTCGGGTTCGAGCTGCGCGCGACCGGGTACTCCGAGTCGGCAGCGATCGCGAGCGGTGTCGACGTCAAGCGGATGGTCCTGTACTCCATGCTGCTGTCGGGAGCGGTTGCCGGGCTGATCGGCATGCCGGAGCTCTTCGGCGCGTCGCATGCCTACGGCTCGACGATCCAGACCGGCATCGGCTTCACCGGCATCGCCGTGGCGCTGCTCGGCCGCAACACGCCGCTCGGCATCGCGGTCGGCGCGCTCATCTTTGCCTACCTCGCCCAGCAGGCCAGTCCGCTCGGCATCACCGCCGGCATCTCCCCCGAGATCATCCTCGTCACCCAGGGGGTGGTGGTGCTGAGCGTCGTCATCGCCTACGAGGTGGTGAGCCGCTACCGCTCGCGGCTGGAGCAGAGCGCCGTTGCCGCGGCCCTCGAGGCCGAGCGCCGGCACGAGGAGGTGGCGGCGTGAGCACCATGGCCCCCGCGCCGACGGAGCACCCGGCGGGCCAGGCGGCGCAGCGCCGTACCTCTGGGCGCCTCAGCAGGGGCGGCCGGCTCTGGCTGTACGCCCTCGCGGTGCTCGTCGCCCTGTCGCTTGCTCGTGTCGTCACCGGCGCCGACGACCTCACCTCGGCCGGCACCTTGCGGGCCGCCATCATCGCGGCCATCCCGATCGCGCTGGCCGGGCTCGGCGGGCTGTGGTCGGAGCGTGCGGGCGTGGTCAACATCGGTCTCGAGGGCATGATGATCCTCGGCACGCTGGGCGCCGGCTACTACACCTACTACCAGGGCGTCTGGATCGGCCTGCTCGGAGCCATCATGTTCGGCGCGATCGGCGGCGCGCTGCACGCGCTCGCCACCGTGGTGTTCGCTGTCGACCACATCGTCTCGGGCGTCGCCATCAACATCATCGCCGCCGGGGTGGCGGCCTTCCTCGCGGAGGTCTTCTTTGCCGACCTCGCCGGCGGCGGTGCGACGCAGTCGCCGTCCCTGGCCCAACCGCCGTCGATCACGGTGCCGGGCATCGCCGGCTGGTCCGACGACCTCGCCGACCGCGGCTGGTTCGTGGTCTCGGACCTTGCTGGCCTCGTCAACGCGTTGACCGCCGACGTGTCGAGCTTCACCGTGCTCGCGCTGGCGCTCATCGCGGGCACCGGCTGGGTGCTGTGGCACACCGGTTTCGGCCTTCGCCTGCGCTCCTGCGGCGAGGCGCCTACCTCGGCGGAGACCCTCGGCATCAACGTCTACCGCTACAAGTTCGTTGCGGTGACGGTCTCGGGCATGTTCGCCGGTTTCGGCGGCTGCTACCTCGCCCTCGTCGCCTCCTCCGGGTACGCCAACGGGCAGACCGGCGGTAGGGGCTACATCGGCCTGGCGGCGATGATCTTCGGGAACTGGAGCCCCGGCGGCCTGCTGTCGGGATCGCTGCTGTTCGGCTTCACCGAGGGCGCCCGGCTGCGCAGCGGTGGTGAGTCGGTGCACGCGCTGCTGCTTGTGGTGGCGCTCGGGCTGCTCGTCCTGGCCGGGTGGCAGATCTGGAAGGGGCACCGGACAGCCGCCGTGTTGTCGGCCGCGGTAGGCGCGGCCGCGCTGTGGTGGTACCTGGTCACCGACACCATCCCCGGTGACTTCACCGAGATGACGCCGTACGTCACCACGCTGCTGGTGCTCGCGCTGGCCAGCCAGCGGCTGCGGATGCCGGCGGCCGACGGGCAGCGCTACCGGCGGGGGCAGGCCGGATGACGCCGGTGCACATCGAGCCGGCGGAGATCGACTGGGCAGACCTGCGGGCCCGGGCGAGCGAGGCCGTGGGCCGGGCGTACGCGCCGTACTCCCGCTTCCCGGTGGGCGTGGCCGGGCTGGTCGACGACGGCCGGGTGGTGGTCGGCTGCAACGTCGAGAACGCCTCGTACGGCCTTGGGCTGTGCGCCGAGTGCGGCATGGTCTCGGCGCTGCACACCAGCGGCGGCGGCCGGCTCGTCGCGGTCGCCTGCGTCGACCGGTCCGGCGCGCCGCTGATGCCGTGCGGACGCTGCCGCCAGCTGCTGTGGGAACACGGCGGACCGCAGTGCCTGCTGGACACCCCCGCCGGGGTGCAGGCCATGAGCCAGGTGCTGCCCGATGCCTTCGGGGCCGACGACCTCGAGAACCGCTGAGGCGGCGACCGTGAGCACGACCACTGTGCCCAGCACCGACGTCGACCTGAGCGACGCGGACTTCGTCGCCGACCCGTACGCCGAGCTGGCCCGGCTGCGAGCGCTCGGCCCCGTCGTGCGGCACCAGCCCAGCGGCCTGTTGCTGGCCACCCAGCACGCCGTGGTCGGACAGGTGCTGCGCCACCGCGGCTTCGGTCGCAGCTGGCGCGACCTGGAGCCGGTCGCGCGGTATGGGCCCTTCAACGCGCTGCACCGCCACCAGATGATGGAGCACGAGCCGCCCTCGCACACCCGGCTGCGGAGGTTGGTCGCGGGCGCGTTCGCCCGAGGACACGTGCAGCGGATGCGGCCGCGGATCGAGGCCATCGCGACCGGCCTGCTCGACGAGCTCGCCGGTGCCGCGGCGGACGGGCCGGTCGACGTGGTCGCGGGCTACGCCGAGCCGCTGCCGGTCGCGGTCATCGCCGACCTGCTCGGGGTGCCGCCGCGCGATCGAGCCCTGCTGCGGGACTGGTCGCAGGCCATCGTGCGAATGTACGAGCTGGGCCGCACGCCAGCGGTCGAGGCGGCTGCGATCGCGGCAAGTGCCGATTTCGCCGCGTACGTGCGCGCGCTCGTCGACGCGCGTCGCAGGCAGCCGGCCGACGACTTGCTGACCGACCTGGTGCGGGCCAGTGCGGACGGCAGCGGGCTGTCCGACGACGAGCTGGTCGCCTCGGTGGTGCTGCTGCTCAACGCCGGGCACGAGGCGTCTGTCAACGCGTTCGGCAACGGCCTGGTCGACCTGCTCCGGCACCGCGACCAGCTGGTGCGGCTGAGCGCCGGTGCCGTCCGGGTCGAGACCGTGGTCGAGGAGCTGCTGCGCCACGACGCGCCCCTGCAGCTGTTCGAGCGCACGGCGACCGACGACGTCGAGCTGGCGGGGTTGCCGGTGCGGCGCGGTGACAAGGTTGCGGTGCTGCTCGGCTCGGCCAACCGCGACGAGACGGTCTTCGCCGGCGCCGACCGCCTCGACGTCGGGCGCGATCCCAACCCGCACCTGGGTTTCGGCATGGGCGTGCACTTCTGCCTCGGTGCCCCGCTGGCACGCATGGAGCTGGCGATCGCGCTGGAGCTGCTGCTAGCCCGGTGGCCGGCGATCGTGCTCGCCGCCGAGCCGAGGCGCCGGCCGACGTTCGTACTGCGCGGCTACGCCCGGGTCGACGTCGCCGCCGGGCAGGCGGCATGAGCGAGTCCGGGCGGGAGGCCCACGACGCCGTCGACGTGATCCGCACCAAGCGCGACGGCGGCGCGCTGTCGGCCGACCAGATCGACTGGGTCGTCGACGCCTACACCCGTGGTGCAGTCGCCGACGAGCAGATGTCGGCACTGGCGATGGCGATCCTGCTCAACGGCATGGAGCCGGCCGAGGTTGCCCGCTGGACCGCAGCGATGGTCGCCTCGGGGGAGCGGATGAGCTTCGCGCAGTTGTCCCGCCCGACGGCGGACAAGCACTCCACCGGCGGCGTCGGCGACAAGATCACGCTGCCGCTCGCCCCGCTTGTGGCCGCCTGCGGGGTCGCGGTGCCGCAGCTGTCGGGTCGCGGGCTCGCTCACACCGGCGGCACGCTGGACAAGCTGGAGTCGATACCCGGCTGGCGGGCGTCGTTGACCAGCGCCGAGCTGATGACACAGCTCGAGGACGTCGGCGCGGTGATCTGTGCCGCCGGGGCCGACCTGGCACCGGCCGACAAGAAGCTCTATGCCCTGCGCGACGTCACCGCGACCGTCGAGTCGATCCCGCTGATCGCGAGCTCGATCATGAGCAAGAAGATCGCCGAGGGCACTGGCTCCCTCGTGCTCGACGTCAAGGTCGGCTCCGGTGCGTTCATGAAGGACCTCGAGCAGGCCCACGAGCTCGCCGCGACGATGGTGGCACTCGGCACCGACGCCGGCGTGCGTACGGTCGCGCTGCTCACCGACATGAACACCCCGCTGGGGCGTACGGCCGGCAACGCCCTCGAGGTGCGCGAGTCGCTCGAGGTGCTCGCCGGCGGCGGACCCGGCGACGTGATCGAGCTGACCCTGGCGCTCGCGCGCGAGATGCTCAGCTGCGCCGGCGTCGACGACGTCGATCCCGCCGACCGGCTGGCCGACGGCTCGGCGATGGACGTCTGGCGGGCGATGATCGCCGCCCAGGGTGGCGACCCCGACGGCGAGCTGCCCGTGGCACGCGAGTCCTACGACGTGGTCGCCGAGGCCGGCGGAGTGCTCACGCGCCTCGACGCGCTCGCGGTCGGGGTCGCTGCATGGAGGTTGGGCGCCGGCCGGGCCCGCAAGGAGGATGCGGTGCAGGCGGGGGCGGGA
>JACCVL010000083.1 GCA_013698185.1 Nocardioidaceae bacterium | reverse complement strand
CTGCGCTCAGCGGGCGGTCGAGACGGGCTGGGACGTGTCCCTGGTGAACCGCGGCACCACGACGACGCGGCCGGTCCCTCCCGGTGCCCATCTCCTCGTCGCCGACATCCGCGACCGGCAGGGGCTGGGCCGGGTCCTGGCCGACCACGACTTCGACGTCGTCGCGAACTTCCTCGCCTTCACCCCCGAGCACGTACGCGCCGACCTCGAGCTCTTCGGTGGCCGGGTCGGGCAGTACGTGTTCATCAGCTCCGCGTCGGCCTACCAGACGCCGCCGGCCCGGCTGCCCGTCACCGAGTCGACCCCCCTGCGCAACCCGTACTGGCAGTACTCGCGGGACAAGATCGCCTGCGAGGACGTCCTCGTCCGCGCCTACCGTGATGACGGGTTCCCGGTCACGATCGTGCGGCCGTCGCACACCTACGACCACACCTCGGTGCCGTTCGACGGCGGGTGGACCGTGATCGACCGGATGCGCCGGGGAGCGGGGGTCGTCGTGCCGGGAGACGGCACCACCCCGTGGACGTTGACCCATCACCTCGACTTCGCCCGGGCCTTCGTCGGGCTGCTCGGCGACTCGCGCGCCGTCGGGGACAGCTTCCACATCACCTCCGACGAGTCACCGACGTGGAACCAGATCGTGCACACGCTGGCGGAGGCCGCCGGGGTACGCCCGCATGTCGTGCACGTACCGTCCGACGCGGTCGCGGCGCTCGACACGGAGTGGGGCGCCGGCCTGCTCGGCGACAAGTCGCACGCCATGGTGTTCGACAACAGCAAGGTCAAGAGCGTGGTGCCCGGCTGGGTCGCGACCGTGCCGTTCGGGCAGGGTGCGCAGGAGATCATCGACTGGCACGACGCCGACCCGGAGCGGCGGACGATCGACCAGCAGATCGACGCCACGATGGACCGGCTGGTCGCGGCCTTCGACCCGACGGCCCTGACGAGGTAGCGGAGTCGTCTGCTCGGTTCGGGCCCGGCTGGCAGTCCGTGCGACACTGGCTGCTGCTCGAGCCAGACCAGCAGAGGAGTCCCCGATGGGCAAGACCGGCCGCAAGCGCCGCGCGCGTCGCAAGAACAAGGCCAACCACGGCAAGCGCCCCAACGCCTGACCCGGCGACGCAACGAGGCCCCGCCCACCCTCAGGTGGCCGGGGCCTCATTCACGCACGAGCGCGACTCAGAGGCTGCGCGGCGGGGGCCGCCACGGCAGTGGGCCACCCGGCTGTGCCTGCGGCCGATCAACCTGGATATCGAGCTGCACCACCTGGTGCAGCGTCAACCGGACCCGGTCCCGCAAGGTCTCCGGCGCCCGGTCGGCACACGACCGCGCGACCAACCGCTGGACAATCATGTCGAGCTCATGCTCACGCAGGCACGGGCCGCACTCGTCAAGATGCTGCTGGATCTCTGTCGCCGAGGCCTCGTCGAGCTCGTGGTCGATGAAGCGGTAGAGCTCGACGAGCACGTCATCGCAGTGGCGGTCGTGGTGGTTGCCGCAGCTCACGCCGACCCACCGCCCTTGGCACTGGCCGAAGCCGCAAGCCCGCGATCGTGGGCATAGTCGGCGAGCAGGGTGCGCAGCTGACCACGGCCGCGGTGCAGTCGTGACATCACGGTGCCGATCGGCGTACCCATGATCTCGGCAATCTCCTTGTACGCGAAGCCCTCGACGTCGGCGAGGTACACCGCGTAACGAAAGTCCTCGGGCAGCTGCGCCAGCGCGTCCTTCACGTCTGAGTCGGGCAGATGCTCCAACGCCTCCACCTCCGCGGACTTGAGGCCCGATCCAGTGTGGGCGGCGACGGCCGCCTGCTGCCAGTCCTCGAGCTCCTCGGTCGGCTGCTGCAGCGGCTGGCGCTGCTTCTTGCGGTAGGAGTTGATGTAGGTGTTGGTGAGGATGCGGTAAAGCCACGCCTTCAGGTTGGTGCCCACCCGGAACTGGTGGAACGAGGCGAAGGCCTTGGCGAAGGTCTCCTGCACCAAGTCGTCGGCGTCGGCCGGGTTGCGCGTCATCCGCAGGGCAGCCGAGTACAGCGGATCGAGAAAGGGCAGCGCGTCGCGCTCGAAGCGCGCGACTCGATCGTGTGGCGACTCGTCGGCGTCGGCGCGGTCGGGGTCGTCCCCGATCTCGGGCGGGTCTTGCAGGGTGTCGTTCATCGCGGGCAATCGTACCGGCGACTCCGACAGCCCGCGCCCACCGAGGCTGGTGGCCGGACCGCGCACGGTCAGCATGGCGTCGCCGAGGCTGCTGGCGGGCGGCGGCGCGGTCCCGCGCCACGGCGCGTTCATGATGGTCGGCACGTACCAGTCCAACGGCGATGGCGGCTCACGTGTTCCCGCCCGGCCACCGATCGATCGCGCGTCGCAGCCACCCGGCGGTCTCCTCGACGGCGTGCGCCAGCCCGGCTGCCTGCGCCTCGGCTCCGCCGTCGCGTACGCGCACGGCGAATCCGTGGTCGGCACCGGGGACCGCGACCACCGCGATCGACCCCGCGGGGAGCGCGGCAGGGCCACCGAAAGGGTCGCGGGTCCCCTGCACGACCAGGGTCGGAACCTCAGAGCCCACGAGCTCGTGCACCCGGGAGCGGTCGGGGCGGCCGGGTGGGCACAACGGGAAGGCCAGCGCCAGCACCGCGTCGGCGCCGAGCGCGGCGGCGGTACGGCAGGCGACCCGCGCACCGGCGCTGCGGCCACCGAGCACGAAGGGCGCGGGCGGCGCCAGCCGTTCAACGATCGCGACGAAGGCCTCGTCGAGCCGGGCCGGCGCGGGAGCCAGCCGTCTCCCCGCGACCCGCCACGGCTGCTCCACCAGCATCACGTCGACGCCGTGGACCGGGAGACCGGCGGCCATCGCCACCAGGTCAGGTGCGTCGACACCGCCGCCGGCGCCGTGGCTGAGCAACACCGTCGCCCGCGGGCCAGCCGGCGGCGCGGCGTACGTCGTGACGCGGGCGTCTCCCTGCGGCGTCGGCACGACGACCGGCTCAGCGCTGCCGCGCACTCAGGCCTGCTTCTCGGGCGGGATGGGCTCGATGAGGTGCGCACCGTTGTTGCGCACGGAGTTGACCTCGTTCGAGACGGGGTACGCCTCGAGCCGGCCCGGCGCCGCCGGCACCAGCAGACCCAGCAGCACGTCGGTGGCCTGCTGCTCGGAGTCGAGCCACGCACCCCACCGGTCGGACTCGACCAGCAGCGGCATCCGGTCGTGCAGGTGCCCGAGGTCGTCCTCGGCACTGGTGGTGAGCACGGTGCAGGTCCAGCGGTAGGCGTCGGGGTCGTCGTCGCCGCGGGTGCGGTCGCGCCAGATCTCGTACAGCCCGGCCATCGCCAGTGAGCCGGTGTCGCGCGGGCGGATGAAGAACGGCTGCTTGACCGGCTTGCCCTTGACCGTGCGTTGCTCGGTCTCGTACCACTCGTAGTACCCGTCGGCCGGCAGCAGGCAGC